>CALRME020000042.1:0-10794 GCA_943369045.1 Sphingobacterium thalpophilum | reverse complement strand
CAGCTTGTGGCCGAAGTTCCAGACCCGGCGAAGGAAGCGGTGCGAGCCCTCGAGCGCCGCGTCAGTCCACTCCAGCGTGGCCTCCGGCGGCGCAGTGAACATGGTGTACAGGCGGGAGGTGTCGGCGCCGTATTTCTCGATCAGCTCCTGCGGGTCCACTCCGTTGTTCTTGGACTTGGACATGGTGGTCCAGCCCTCGTAGTTCACAGGCAGGCCGTCGCTCTTGGCAGTGGCCGAAATCACCTTGGCATGCTCGTCGCGCACGATGTCGAGTTCGTGGGCCCAGAAATAGTGCTTGCCGGCCCCTTGCTCCATGCGCACAAACGCCTCGTTGAGCACCATGCCCTGCGTCAGCAGCCGCGTGAAGGGCTCGTCCACCTTGACCAGGCCCATGTCGCGCATGACCTTGGTCCAGAAACGGGCATACAGCAAGTGCAGGATGGCGTGCTCGATGCCGCCAATGTACTGGTCCATGGGCATCCAGTAATCCGCGCCATCGGCCACCATGGCCTGGTCGTTCTTCGGGTCGCAGTAACGCATGAAGTACCAGGACGAATCCACGAAGGTGTCCATGGTGTCGGTCTCGCGGCGCGCATCCTTGCCGCAAACCGGGCACTTGCAGTTGACGAAGTCGGCCCGCTTGTTCAGGGGGTTGCCCGAGCCGTCCGGCACGCAGTCCTGCGGCAGCACCACAGGCAGATCCTTCTCGGGCACCGGCACCGCGCCATGCTCGTCGCAGTGGATGATGGGAATGGGCGTTCCCCAGTAGCGCTGGCGGCTGATGCCCCAGTCGCGCAGGCGCCACGTGGTCTTCATCTCGCCCAGTCCCTTTTGCTCCAGGGCGTGCGCCACCGCCTTGACGGCGTCTTTGTAGCCAAAGCCGCTATAGATGTCGGAGTTGATGGTCACGCCATTGACCTTGTCGGCGTACCAGTCGTTCCAGTTCTTGTAGTCGTAGTGCTCACCGTCCACGTGGACCACCTGCATGATGGGCAGGCGGTATTTCATGGCGAACTCGAAATCTCGCTCGTCGTGGCCGGGCACGCCCATCACGGCACCGTCGCCGTAGCTCATGAGCACGTAGTTGCCGACCCAGACTTCCACCGGCTCGCCGGTCAGCGGGTGCGTCACGTGAAGGCCGGTGGGCCGGCCTTCCTTCTCGCGCAGCGCCAGTTCGGCTTCGGTCGTGCCGCCCTTCTTGCAGTTTTCGATGAACTCGGCCAGCGAAGGATTGTTCCTGGCGGCATGGGTGGCCAGCGGATGTTCCGGGGCAACCGCGCAGAAGGTCACGCCCATGATGGTGTCGGCGCGTGTGGTGAACACATACATCCGGCCATCGCCGATCAGCTGCCCGTCGTCGCCCTTGATGTCGTGCAGGAAGGCGAAGCGCACGCCCTCGCTCTTGCCGATCCAGTTTTCCTGCATCAGCTTCACGCGCTCGGGCCAGCCCGGCAGCTTGTTCTGCACGTGGTCCAGCAGTTCGGGCGCGTAGTCGGTGATCTTCAGGTAGTAGCCCGGGATCTCGCGCTTTTCCACCGGCGCACCGGTGCGCCAGCCCTTGCCGTCGATCACCTGCTCATTGGCCAGCACCGTCATGTCCACCGGGTCCCAGTTGACGACCTGGGTCTTGCGGTAGGCGATACCCTTTTCCAGCATCTTGAGGAACAGCCACTGGTTCCATTTGTAGTAGCTGGGGTCGCAGGTGGCGACCTCGCGCGACCAGTCGATGGCCAGCCCCATCGCCTGCATCTGCTTTTTCATGTAGGCGATGTTGTCGTAGGTCCACTTGGCCGGCGGCACCTTGTTCTTCAGGGCCGCATTCTCGGCCGGCAGGCCGAAAGCGTCCCAGCCCATGGGCATGAGCACGTTGTAGCCGTTCATGCGCAGGTAGCGCGTGAGCATGTCGTTGATGGTGTAGTTGCGCACATGGCCCATGTGCAGCTTGCCGCTGGGGTAGGGCAGCATCGAGCAGGCATAGAACTTCTTCTTGCCCGCCTCCTCGGTCACGCGGTAGGCGTCACGCGAATTCCAGTGGTCGTGCGCGGCACGCTCCACCTCGGTGTGGTTGTATTTCTCTTGCATAGATGGTTTGCCCGGAAGTTGCGCCCAGGCGCGCTTTGGCCCGATTTTACGGGCAGGGGCTCATTTGGGGCCGGCGGGCGCCGGCACCGGTACTGCCGCGGGATCGGCCACGAAGCCGATACGGTTCAGGCCGGCCTTCTGCGCCGCGCCCATCACCTCGACAACCCGGCCATAGGGCACGGCCTCGTCGGCCCGCAGTTGCACCTCGGTATCCGGGTTCAGTTTGGCCGAAGCGGCCAGGCGAACGGACAGCTCGGCCTGGTCGACTGGCTGCTCGTTGAAGAACACGCGGCCGGCTTTGTCGACCACCAGCGTCACGGAAGCGGGCGCATCGTTGGGCTTGGCGGCATCCGTCTTGGGCAGGTCCAGGCTGATCGAGCTGGCCAGCAGCGGCGCGGTGATGATGAAGATCACCACCAGGACCAGCATCACGTCGACCAGCGGCGTCATGTTTATCTCGCTCATGGGCTGGGGCCCCGGGGTGCGTTCCAGCCGGCCAAAAGCCATGTCAGCCTTTCTGAACCAGCAATTCCCGCAGGTCGCGGGCAAAGCCTTCGAGGTCGGCCTCGATGCGGCCGATCAGGCGGCCCAGCACGTTGTAGGCGAGCACGGCGGGAATGGCCACCGCCAGGCCGGCAGCCGTCATGATCAGCGCCTCGCCCACGGGGCCGGAAACCTTGTCGATGGTGATCTGGCCTGCGCCGGCGATGCCAATGAGCGCGTGGTAGATGCCCCAGACCGTCCCCAGCAGGCCCACAAACGGCGCCGTCGAGCCGACGGTTGCCAGCAGCACCTGGCCAAATTGCAGCTTGTAGAGGACGCGATGCAGCGCGTCGCGCAACACCCGCGTGAGTTGCTGGGAGCGGTCGCCGGCCGCAGCCAGGGTGCCTGCGCCATCCAGCCGGGTGGCGGCAATCAGGGGCAGCACCAGGCGCTCGCGGTCAAAGGCCGAGACCTTGCCGTCGGCCTCGTCAATGGACGCGGACTGCCAGAACGCGGCTGTGCTCCGAGCCACATCGGCCGAGGCCCGGCGCAAAAGCCAGGCCTTCCAGACAATCACTACCCAGCTGCCCACCGACATGGCGAGCAGCAAAACCGCCACCAGTTGAGTGACCGCATCGCCCTGGCGAAAAAGCTGGAAGATGCTCATTTGAGTTGCAGGACGTCGAACATGTCGAACAGGCCGGCCTTCCTGCCGGCCAGGAAGCGCACGGCCCGCAGGGCACCCTGCGCATAAGTAGTGCGGCTGGACGATTTGTGTGTGATCTCGATGCGCTCGCCGGTGCCCGCGAACAGCACAGTGTGGTCGCCGACGATGTCGCCACCGCGGATGCTGGCAAAGCCGATCGACGACGGGTCGCGCTCGCCCGTGATGCCTTCGCGGGCATACACAGCGCAGTCTTTCAGGTCGCGGCCCAGCGACTGGGCGATGACCTCGCCCATCTTCAGGGCCGTGCCTGAAGGCGCGTCCACCTTGTGCCGGTGGTGCGCCTCAATGATTTCGATGTCGTAGCCGGTGGACATGGCCTTTGCGGCAAGCTCCAGCAGCTTGAGCGTGACGTTCACGCCCACGCTCATGTTGGGCGCCAGCATGATTGCAATGTCTTTGGCGAAGCCGGCGATCTCGGCCTTCTGCGCGTCGCTGAAGCCGGTCGTGCCAATCACCGCGTTTACGCCCAGTTCGCTGCAGACCCGCAGGTGCGCCAGCGTTCCTTCGGGCCGGGTGAAGTCGATCAGGAATCGCGCGTTGACCAATCCGGCATGCAAGTCGGCAGTTACGGGCACGCCGCTGGCATGCCCGAGGAAGGCGGCCGCGTCGTTTCCGATTCCAGGACTGGCCGGGATGTCCAGGGCGCCAGCCAGCTCGCAGTCACCCGAGGCGCGGATGGCCTCGATCAGCATCTGGCCCATGCGGCCGCTGGCGCCGGCGACGGCAACCTTGTGCATGGCCTGCCCGGCGGGCACGTTACTCATGGGTTGAATCTTTTCTTCAGCGCGCCGGGGGTTCCAGCGGCGGGTAATTGACGGCCGGCGGCACCACGCCGCTGTCCTGCGTCACGACCGGGGCAACCGCAGGCGCAAAGGCCTTGAGGCTTTCCTCGCTGGCTTCGAGCACAGGCACCTTGGCGTTCTTGCGCCGCGAGTCGAGCTTGGCGACGAAGTCAGCCTCGCTGGGCATCTCGTCGCCCTCGAAGCGCTCAAGCAGGTTGTTCTTGAAAAAAACCGCGAGCTTGCGCTCCTGTTTCTCCACACCGGGTCGATTGAGGGTGAAGACGTAGTCCCAGCGGTCGGCGTGGAAAATGCTCGCCATCAAGGGCGTGCCCAGCACGTCGCGCACCTGCTGGCGGCTCATGCCGGGCTTGAGCACCTCGACCTGTTCCTTCGAAACGAAATTGCCCTGCACCACCTCGATCCGGTAAGGCGTAATCGAGTTGGCGAGGCGGCCGGTCATGCCGTCAAAACTGCCGCAAGCGGCAACCGTCACACAGGCCAGGGCCGTGGTGCCCAGGCGGGCGCTGCGCAGGTGAAAAGCAGACATGGGGCAATCGGTAGCGATATGATCAAACCATTGTAGCGGCTGGCTTTTGCCGCGCTGGCGACCGCACAGGTGGCAGAAAGACTTGCATGGCCAACATCGATGAACTCAAGAGCACCGGACTCAAAGCCACCCTTCCCCGCCTGAAAATCCTGGATGTATTCCAGAAGGGTGCGCAACGGCACATGACGGCCGAAGATGTGTTCCGCGTATTGCTTGAGGATCGCTCAGACATTGGCCTGGCCACGGTTTACCGGGTGCTGACACAGTTCGAACAGGCCGGCATCCTCAGCCGCAGCCATTTCGAGAGCGGCAAGGCCGTCTATGAGCTCAATGAAGGCCAGCACCACGACCATCTGGTCTGCCTGGACTGCGGCAAGGTCGAGGAGTTCTACGACGCCGAAATCGAAAAGCGCCAGCACGCCGTGGCCAAGACCAAGGGCTTCACCATCGCCGACCACGCGCTGAGCCTGTACGCCCACTGCACCAAGAATCCCTGCCCGAATCGCCAGGTTCGCTAGCGGTCCTGCTCCATCGCGCGGCGGTGCCGTTCGACGAACTCCTGGTAGGTGTCGACGCCGCGCAGCTGCAGGATGGTGTTGCGCACGGCCGCTTCCACCAGCACGGCGATGTTGCGGCCGGCCACCACCTGGATCACGGCCTTTCTCACGGGGACGCCCAGCACGTCCTGCTGCAGCGGCTCATAGGGCAGGCGCTCGTATTCGCGCTCCAGCGTCTCGCGCCTGACCAGGTGCACGATAAGGTGCAGCCGCATCTTGCGGCGCACCGCCGTCTCGCCAAAGATTGCGCGGATGTCCAGCAGGCCGATGCCGCGCACTTCCAGCAGGTTCTGCAACAGCTCGGGGCAGCGGCCCTCGATGGTGGTCTGGTTGATGCGGTACAGGTCGACCGCATCATCGGCCACCAGGCCGTTGCCGCGCGAAATCAGCTCCAGCCCGAGCTCGCTTTTGCCCAGGCCCGATTCGCCGGTGATCATGACGCCCACGCCCAGGATGTCCATGAACACGCCGTGCATCGAGGTGCGCTCGGCGAAATGCTTGGACAGGTAGGCGCGCAGCACGTCAATGACGAAGGCCGACGATTCGTGCGTGGCGAACATCGGGATCTGCGCCCGCTCGCACATCGACAGCAGCGCATCGGGGGCCGCCTGCCCGTCCGCGAGGATCAGCACCGGCGGCTCCAGCGTCACGATGCGGGAGATACGCCGCGCGCAGTCGTCCGCAGTGGCGTTGGTCAGATAGGCGATTTCCCGCTCGCCCAGGATCTGCACGCGGTACGGGTGGATGTAGTTGAGGTAGCCGACCAGGTCGGCCCCTGATCGGGCCGCGCGCACCACGGCTTCGTCAAACCGCCGCTCCGAGGCTCCCAGGCCGGCCACCCATTCCCATTTGAGCTGGGCGCGATGGTCTTCAAAGAGAACGTCGGCGCTGACGACGGTGGGTTTCACGCTAAGCCGGCTGTGCGGACTGCCAGGTGGCAATCATCTGGTGCAGCTGCGCCGCATCGGTGCAGGCCTTGATTTTCTCGCGCAGCGGGGCATCACTGAGCAGCTCGGCGATTTCCGAGAGGATTTCCAGGTGCTTCTGCGTCGCCGCTTCGGGCACCAGCAGGAAGATCAGCAGGCCCACAGGTTGTTCGTCGGGTGCATCAAAGCCAATGGGCTGCGCCAGCTGGAACAGGGCAGCCATGGGCGCCTTCAGGCCCTTGATGCGGCCATGCGGAATCGCCACCCCATGGCCCAGCCCGGTAGAACCCAGCCGCTCGCGGGCGAACAGGCTGTCGGTGATCAGGGCGCGAGAGAGGGCATGCAGGTTTTCAAACAGCAGGCCGGCTTCTTCGAATGCACGCTTCTTGCTGGTGGCATCGACGTTCACGAGCACTTGAGCGGCGGGCAGGATGGACGCGAGACGGTTCATGGTCGGGTTTTTGGGGATTATGCACCCGTCACGATGCACTGCAACAAAGTGCTTTGACACCAAAACGACACTGCCCGCCAGCGAAAACGCCGCCCTGGGGCGGCGTGTCTGCAGGGGTGATAGCCCTGGCTTTACATCAAGCGCTTGGCCGAGTCGTGGTGATGGTCCTGCAGCCGCGTCTTGTGGCGGCCGACCTGGCGATCAAGCTTGTCGACGAGTTCATCGACAGCAGCGTAGAGGTCCTGGTGCGAGCTCTCAGCAAACATGTCACTGCCCTTGACATGAATGTTGCACTCGGCGCGTTGTCGTCGTTCCTTTTCCTTCTGCTTCTCCACTGTCAGCAACACCTTGATGTCGACGACCTGGTCAAAGTGGCGGGTGATTCGATCAAGCTTGGTGGTCACGTAATTACGCAAGGCCGGGGTGACTTCGAGATGGTGACCGCTGATCGTCAAGTTCATGTGTAGCCTCCTGTTGCACACTGGGTTGAGGGAGCCACCGCCGGGCGGAAAGCGGTAGCCGTCGAACTTGGGGGATTCTTGTGAAGCTGAATTCACTATGCGCCCGAAGGCATTGAAAAGCAAACGATTTTCCGCTCTGCAGCGCAGCAAAATGCAACGCAATGTCCGCGCCGGTTGCAAGTGCTTGATAAGGCAGGCTTTTCGCTGATTGGCCGCCTGAAATGACAAGACGCACCCGTGCGTGCAGGCGCGTCTGGGTGCTCGCCGGTAGTCAGCGAAGCGGCGCAGGGAAGCTTATGCGTACCGGCTCAACGCTCGAGCCCTGCCGCAGGCTTGGCGGCCTTGCGCAAGGCGCTGGCGCGCGGGTGCGCCTGGGCGCCCGGGCGCTCAAAATTGGCGTGGTCAAAGCGCTCGACACGCGGGCGGTCGCGCGGCGCATCGGGGAAGCGGTTGAGGGAAGCGCTGTCTTTGGTCATTTTGATCTCCGCGAGCTCAGCTTCCGCTGTCGCCCTCGATTGATTTGTCCACAGGGCGGTCCTGCGCTTCGGGCTTGGCCGCATACCGGCTGGGGAACGGCCACGCATGCCCGCCGCGACGGCCCTGGGCCGGCAACGGCTCGGAATGACCGTGATAACGCGAGGTACCGGAGCGGCCGGCGTTCGGGTCATTGGCGAGCTGGATCATGGTCATTCTCCTGTGGGGTACTGGCTGAGCCAGTGCGGATAGCCCAATCTAGGCTCTGCGTGCCGGCCAGCGTGTCGGACAGGAAACGCGGGCTTTGTAGGACTTGTCCGGCAAAAGGTCGCGGCTGGACGGCCAGACCTCATGGCTGAGCCTCCCCACAATGGCTCCATGCCAGCCCTTCCCGATTTCGCCGAGCTCTTCCGCCTGAGCATGAACCCGCTGGAACTGGTGGTGCGGGGTACCGCCGTGTACTGGTTCCTGTTCCTGCTGTTCCGGGTGGTGCTGCGGCGCGACGCAGGCTCGATCGCCATTGCCGACGTGCTGCTGCTGGTGTTGATAGCCGATGCAGCACAGAACGCCATGGCGGGCGGCTACGAATCCGTCAGCGACGGCATCGTCCTGGTCGGCACCATCGCCTGCTGGAACTGGCTCATCGACTGGATGACCTTCCGTTTCGCCTTCATGCGCCGGCTGCTGGAGCCCCGGCCGCTGGTACTGGTGGACAACGGCAAGGCCATTCGCCGGAACATGCGCAAGGAGTTGATCACCATGGACGAACTCATGGCCAAGCTGCGCGAGGAAGGCGTCGACCGCCTCGATGGCGTCAAGCGCGCCACCCTGGAAAGCGACGGCGAGATCAGCGTGATTTGCAAGGAAGGCCAGTCCCGCTAACAATGGTCGCCAGGAGGCGGCCATGAGCCTGGGGACCATCATCCATTCGGGGCTGACACGCCCTGCGCGCCCCGTCAACGCCCTGGTGCTGATGGGCGGTGGCGCGCGCACGGCCTACCAGGTGGGCGTGCTTCGGTCGCTGGCTTCCATGCTGCGGCTGCGGCCCGATGCCGCCCAGGCCTTTCCCTTCCAGGTGCTGGTGGGGACTTCGGCCGGGGCGCTGAACGTGGCCTACCTGGCCGCCGGCGCCAGCGCCGGGTTACAGGCTTTCGAGCAGCTGGCAGGCTTCTGGGGCCGGCTTCGTTCTTCCGACGTCTATGAGCTGAGCGTCTCGCCCTGGGTGCGCATGAGCCGGATCGCCGCCGCCATCAGCTTGTGGCGCAATGCGCGCGGCCACGGCGCGGTGCTCAACAACATGCCGCTGGTCAACACCCTGCATCACGCGATCTCGCTGCAGGGTATTGAGGACGCGCTGCAGTCAAAGGCCATCGACGCCGTGGCGGTAACGGCGTCGAGCTACACCAGCGGCGTGCACTGGACCTTCTGCCACACCGCCCGCGATGGCCGCCACGAAGGCTGGGCGAGGCCCGGACGACGCTCCGAATTCCAGCCCCTGACCATAGAGCACCTGATGGCGTCAAGCGCCATCCCCTTCCTGTTCCCGTCTACCCCGCTCTGGGTCGACGGCCGCAGCGAATTCTTTGGCGATGGCTCCATGCGGCAGGTCTCGCCGCTGTCGCCCGCCATGCACCTCGGGGCGCACAAGATCCTGGTGGTCGGCGTGGGCCAGCCGCAGCGCTCGGGTTTCGTCGGGGGCGCGGAAGGCGCCGTGCGGCAGCCCACCATGGGCGGCATCGCTGGCCATGCCATGGCCAGCGTCTTCCATGACACCTTGCAGGCCGACGTGGAGCAGGCGCAGCGCGTTACAAAGACCCTGCAGCAGCTGCCGAGGGAAGTGGCCGGTGTGTTGCCCTACCGCAGCGTGGAGGTGTTGGCCATTCAGCCGACCCAGTCGCTCGACGCGCTGGCCACGGCGCACAGCCGCGAGTTGCCGGCTTCTGTGCGCAATGCGCTCAACGGGCTGGGTGCCCTGCGCGGCGGCGGCGGCGCACTGGCCAGCTACCTGCTATTCGAACCCGGCTTTGTACAGGCCCTTGTGGCGCTGGGCGAACACGATGCCTATGCACGCAAGCAGGAACTGATGGATTTTTTTGCTGCCACGGCATAATCTGGCCTTCGCACACTTCGGAGACGGCTCCTTGGAAACCTGCCCCAGTCGGTAGCTTTCGAACTGAATTGGGGTCAGATTCCAATTATTCGAAAGCTCCGGTGTTCCGTCACCTTCAGCTCGAATAATTGGAATCTGACCCCAATTCAGTAGCCATGCTCAACATCTTCACGCTCGCCAACGGCCGCCTCTTCCAGGAAGAGATCGAGTCGCTGGAAGAGCTCTCCAAATTCCAGCCGATCTGGGTGGACCTTGAATCCCCCACGCTGGAAGAAAAGCGCTGGGTCAAGCAGTACTACGGCCTGTCCATCCCCGAAGACGCGATGGACGAGGACATCGAGGAATCCGCCCGCTTCTACGAGGAAGACAACGGCGAACTGCACATCCGCAGCGACTTTTTGATCGCCGACGAGGACGAGCCGCGCACGGTGCGCGTGGCCTTCATCCTGAACCTGATGAACGATGCTCTCAAGAGCAAGGGCGTGCTGTTCTCCATCCACGACGAGGACGTGCCGGTGTTCCGGCTGCTGCGCCTGCGCGCGCGCCGCGCGCCCGGCCTGATCGAGGACGCCAAGGAAGTGCTGCTCAAGCTCTTTGACGCCGACGCCGAGTATTCGGCCGACACGCTCGAAGGCATCTACGACGAGCTGGAAAAGGTCAGCAAGCAGGTGCTGTCGGGCGACGTGACCGACGCGCTGGCCGGAGAGGTGCTGGGCGCCATCGCCCGCCAGGAAGACTTGAACGGCCGCATCCGCCGCAACGTGATGGACACCCGCCGCGCGGTGAGCTTCATGATGCGCAGCCGCATGCTCAACGCAGAGCAGTTCGAGGAGGCGCGCCAGATCCTGCGGGACATCGAGTCGCTGGACAACCACACGGCCTTCCTGTTCGACAAGATCAACTTCCTGATGGACGCCACGGTCGGTTTCATCAACATCAACCAGAACAAGATCATCAAGATCTTCTCGGTGGCCAGCGTCGCCCTGCTGCCGCCCACGCTGATCGCCAGCATCTACGGCATGAACATGAAGTTCCCGGAAATCGAGTTCCTGGGCGCGGCAGGCTATCCCTATGTCATCGCATTGATGGTGGGCAGCGCGCTGGTGCCGATGTTCTACTTCCGCAAGCGCGGCTGGCTGAAGTAGCCACAAGCAGTATTGGCGCGGCTTGCGGGCCATTTTCGGCCCGCAAGCC
>CALRME020000041.1:0-10804 GCA_943369045.1 Sphingobacterium thalpophilum | reverse complement strand
AGTGCTGGTTTCGTAAAAGATATTGGAATTGGCCGGCTTGTCAGCCGCGGCAACAGAATCGATCGACGCGTTGACGGCGAACAGGTCGACGCCGGCCCGGTTAAGCAGCACCGCACCGTGCCTGATCGGCCGGACCACGCCGATGCCGGTCGATGCGCCATAGCCGGCTTCCGAAATGGCGACGACCCGCAGCTTGCTGTTGAACACGGGGCCACCGGAATCGCCGGGGTTCATCACCATCGACACGAGCATGCGGTCTTCCTCGTCCTCGGCCGAGACCGAGCCCGCCCGCGCGTAAAACTCCGTGCTCAGGGGGAAGCCCATCGACGCCAGGTCCTCGCCGATCTGTGGCTGCTCGGGCCCGATGGGCACGGGGTAGCGCTTGGGCATCGTGTTCTTGAACTTGAGCAAGGCCAGGTCTATGCCCGGCTGCTCGCAGCCCAGCAGGCTCATGTTTTCCAGCACGCCTTCCTTGCTGCCAATGGCGCCCTGGATAGAGACCGAATCGACCGGCCGGTCCACCACGCTGCCGTCCGCGTCACGCACCGCCCGGTCCACCACATGGCAATTGGTCAGCACATGGCCGCGGTCAGACACCACAAAGCCCGTGCCCTTGACTTCGAGAACTTCGCCCGTGTTGGTGGTCTTCATGACCCGCAGGTAAACCACCGACTGGCGGTACTTGGCGACCATCTGCTGGGCGAGCGCCTGGGCCTGCGCCTGGCCTGCAGGCACGCCGGCCACCAGCAGGGCTGCAAGGCACAGCAGCCTGGGGGAGGCGTCACTTCTTCTTTTTGTCATCTTCGCCTCCGTAGAGCTGGCGGACGGCGCTGATGTCGAGCTTGGACAGCGACAAGTCCTTCCTGTAAATGTCGAAGCAGTAATTCATCACCGACTCCGGGTCGTAGGGCGTGAGCATCACGTCGCCGTTGCCGCCCTGCGGGGCCTTGGTGCAGGTGTCGGGCTTGTCGGTGCGGTTCTGCTCGTGCGAGAAGCCGATGGCGTGGCCGAACTCGTGGATGGCCACCGAGCGGATGCACATGGCCCGGTTGGCCGGGACCTGGCAGACCGCCTTGTTCCAGTTGTTGAACGTGAAGTTCAGCACCATACCGCCGGGCCGGATGCCCTTGCCCTGGGGGCCATCGACCTGGAGCTCGCGCCCCAGGCCCTGGGTGTAGGCGCCCGTGTCGGCAATGGTGATGCGGATGCCTTCATTGAACTTGCCGCATTTCTCCCAGCCCTGGAAAGTCAGGCCCGAATACTTCTGCCAGGTTTCCTCCACTCCTGTCTTGACCAGGGCCATGTCGGCGGCGAATTCGGGCGAGGGGTTGTCCCAGCAGACGTAGATGCGGCGGGTCTGCCACTTGGCCGATGACAGGGCGTAGGCGTAAGGCCGTATGTGCGGGTTTTCGGACTGTGACAGGTGCAAGGCCAGCGCATCGGGCTTGGGCTTGGGTTTGGGAGCGGCCGGCTGCGCCGCCGCGCCCCCGGCCAACGCGCACACGCATGCGGCAAGAACTACGCGAACGATGTTCATCGGACCCTCCTCCTGATTTTTTGGGCAAAACGAGTCTATGGGTTTGCCCCGGACCTGTCCTCCCCAAAACTGATGAGGCGGCGGGCAGGCAGGCGACCGGCCGCAGTAGCATGCGGTGCATGAGCGCACCCACCAACACTGAAATAACCGCCGTCGTCCAGCGCTACGCCACCGCCTGGGCCGCCAACGATGTGCGAGCCATCTTCGACTGCTACCACGACGACATCGTGTTCCATTACTTCGGCCGCAACCCGCTGGCCGGCACCCACCGCGGCAAGCCCGCCTGCCTGGCCGTGCTCAAGCAGGTCGGCCAGAAGACAAAGAGAAAGCTCGTCGCCATCAAGGACGTGATGGCCGGCGAGCACTTCGGCGCCGTGCTGGCCGTGGAGCGTTTTGAAAAAGAGGAAGGCGGAGAGTCAGTCGTGGTCGAACGGCTGCTGCGCTACACCGTGAAAGACGGCAAGCTCGCGGAGTGCTGGGTCTATGACGAGGACCAGCGGCTGGTGGACGACTGGCTGGCGTAGAAGCGCGCAAGCACATTCCATGCGGGTTGTGGGCCGAAAAGGGGCTGGGAGCCGCACCCATAGTGCTTGAGACCAAAGAGATCGATAGACGAACAAATACCGAGTTCGATTCTGGAGTGCCACAGTAGCATTGGACATTTGGCGCAGTTGAACCACGGGGAGTACAGATGTCGGAGTTGAAGGCACTAGCGGACAAGGTTGTGGCATTCCGCGATGAGCGCGAGTGGAAACAGTTCCACAACCCAAAGGATCTCGCCCTGTCATTGATGCTGGAAAGCTCGGAATTGTTGGAGCTCTTTCAATGGAAGGACGCAGCCGCCACCGAGCAAGTCGCCTCCACTCAGAAGGCAGCTCTTTCCGATGAGCTGGCAGATGTCCTCTACTACGTGCTGCTCATGGCCCACGATCTTGACATCGATCTGTCGCAGGCCCTGATCGCCAAACTTGGCAAGAACGCCGAGAAGTACCCCGCTGACAAGGCGCGAGGTTCCAACAAGAAGTACACGGAACTCTGACCTTGATCATTTACCAAGCCGACAAGCGCCAGTTCCTCAAGGATGTCGGGGGCGACGACATCGAGAGCGTTGTCCTCAACTCCTACACGAAGCGCACCGGCAAGAAGGTGTCTCGGCAGGAAGTCAGGTCGTGGGCTTCGTCACTTTCGTACATGGGCAAGGTGCTTTACGACGATGCCATCCCGGATGACTGCGGCGTCGCCATCGAGTACACGATCCCGCAGACCGCGATGCGCGTGGACTTCCTTCTCACTGGCATCACGGAAGACAACCAAGGCTGCGTGATCGTCGTTGAGCTCAAGCAGTGGGATAAGGTCAAAAAGACAACCAAGGATGCAATCGTCTCCACGCGTTTCGCGGCCGGCGAGCAGGAGGTTGCGCATCCCTCGTACCAGGCGTGGTCGTACGCTGCGCTGCTCAAAAACTTCAACGAGGCGGTATACACGGGTGGAATTGAGCTGCACCCCTGCGCGTATCTCCACAACTACCCGGAAGCCGGCGGGGACATCAATGATGTCTTCTACGCAGAGCACGTCCAGCGTGCCCCGCTGTTCCTAGCGGGAGATCCCGAGCGGCAGCGGCTGCGAGACTTCATCAAGCTTCACGTTCGAAAAGGTGATCAGGGCAAGACTCTGTATGAGATCGACGGCGGACGAATCCGCCCATCGAAAGGCTTGGCCGACAGTCTTGTGGCGATGCTGAAGCGCAATGACGAGTTCGTCCTGATTGACGACCAAAAGGTGGTCTATGAATCCGCGATGCAGCAAGCCCGGAAGGTGGGAGACAAGGGCAAACGACTGCTGATCGTTGAGGGTGGTCCGGGGACAGGCAAATCAGTTGTCGCTATCAACCTTCTCGCGCGTTTGACGGAATCAGGCATGAACGCGCGGTACGTTACGAAGAATGCCGCGCCTCGTGCGGTTTATGAAGCACGACTGAAAGGGCACTACCGCAAGACGGTGATCTCCAATTTCTTCACGGGGTCAGGTTCGTTCACAAAGACTTCGGAAAATGAGTTCGATGCTCTGATCGTCGACGAGGCGCATCGCCTGAACGAAAAGGGTGGACTGTACGGAAACATGGGGGAGAACCAGATCAAGGAGTTGATCAAATCCGCTCGCTTCTCAGTCTTCTTCATCGACGAGTCGCAACGGGTGACACTGAAAGACATCGGCACGAAGGCGGCCATACGTCAGTGGGCCGAGGAGCTAGGTGCGAAAGTGGAAGAGACGTCGTTGAAGTCTCAGTTCCGCTGCAACGGGTCGGACGGCTACCTGGCCTGGCTGGACAACACACTGCAGGTTCGGCAAACGGCGAACGAGATATTGGACGTCGAACAATTCGACTTTCGCGTCGTCGACTCACCCTCTGAACTCAGGAAACTGATCGAAGGCCGCAACGAAGCGCGAAATCGCGCGCGCATGGTTGCCGGGTACTGCTGGCCTTGGCCTAGCAAGAAGAACAAGACGGCGTTCGACATCGTCATACCCGAACATGACTTCAAGGCGCAATGGAACCTGCCGTCCGATGGAAGTTTATGGATTGAAGCGCCGGATTCCGTAAGTCAGATTGGTTGTATCCACACCTGCCAAGGCCTTGAGGTTGACTACGTTGGAGTCATCGTAGGCGACGACTTTGTCGTACGCGGTGGTAAGGCAATCACGCGCCCCGAAAAGCGCGCCAAGTCGGACAAATCGATCCTCGGCCTCAAGAAGCTGGCTAAGGAAGATGCCTCGGGCGCTGCAACAGTGGCAGACGCAATCATCAAAAACACCTATCGCACCTTGATGACACGCGGCATGAAGGGCTGCTACATCTACTGCACCGACAAGGAGACAGCTGCCTTCTTCCGATCGCGCATTCATGGACAGCACGCGCCTGTGGTGGAGCAACCGAAACCAGAGTCGGCGCGCGTTGTCAGGAGTTCGGACCTTCACCCATTCAATGTCATTCCAGCCAAAGAGCTCAAGCCGTACCGAAATGCCATTCCGCTAATCCCCCTAAAGATGGCGGCAGGCGCTTTCTCAACGGGGCAGGTTCTCGACCCGACTGCGGAGTTTGAGTGGGTCGCGCCTGACGGGCTGATGCTGGGTCCAAATCTTTTCGTCGCTCAAGTGATCGGTGAATCCATGAATCGAAAAATTCCTAACGGCGCTTGGTGCGTCTTCAGAATGCATCCGAGCGGCTCTCGCCAAGGCAAGATCGTTTTGGCGCAACACCGCGACATCGCGGACCCGGACACCGGCGGTAGTTTCACCGTCAAGGTCTACAAGAGTGAGAAGTCGGATGCTTCGCACGAAGTTGCAGGAAACGTGAGGATCGTTCTTTCGCCTCACTCATCGGACAGTTCGTTTCAGCCCATCGTGCTGCAAGCCGGATCACAAGCCGTTGTTATTGCCGAGTGGGTCGCCACGGTGGGATAGGTAATGCATGATTCACGCGGCTTCCGGGACAAAAATGGCCTGCAAGCCGCTCCTAGAGCGCTTGAGCGATTTAGCCCCTCACTCCTCAGGCAGGCTACCGAACAAATCCCGCAAATCCTTCGCCTTCTCCCCACCCTGCCCCGCCCCCATCATCGCCCTGGTCTTCGGATACTCCTCCGCAATCCGGTCCTCCCAATACGTCGCCGGGTTGGGCGCGGCGCAGAGGCGGCGGAACACTTCTTCGGGCACGGGCTTGTACGCGGTCACGTTCCCGCCCTGCCAGTGCAGGTCGAGCTGGCGGCTGGCGTTGTCGTAGACGGCCTTGCGCAGGCGGCTGGTGGTGAAGTCGCGGGTTTGCATCAAGCATATTCTGCGCGCCTTCCAGCCCGAAAATGGCCCGCAAGCCGCACCCAGATTGCTTGTGGGCTTTTGACTCTTGCCTACTGCGGCACCAACCCCGCCGCCTTCACCAGCTCCGCATGCAGCTTGATCTCTTCGCTGATCACCTGCTTGAGCGGCCTGGCCTCGTCGCCGGCGGGCTCCATGCCCAGCTCCAGCAGCCTGGCGCGGGTGGCGTCGCTGGCCAGCAGCGCCTTCACCGATTTGCCCATCTTGTCCAGGATGGGCTGGGGCGTGTTGGCGGGCGCCAGCAGCGCGATCCAGGCGGACAGGTACACGTTGTCCACGCCGCCTTCCTTCAGGGTCGGGATATTGGGCGTGGCGGCAGCGCGGCGCTCGCTCAGCGTGCCGACCGGGTGCAGCTTGCCGCCCTTGATGTGCGGCAGCGCTTCGGGCAGGGGCGCAAAGATCATGTCCACCTGGCCGCCTATCAGGTCGGTAATGGCTGGCGCGCCGCCCTTGTAGGGCACGTGCAGCAGCTTCACGCCCGTGCGGTGCTCGAACAGCAGGCCGGCCAGGTGCTGCGGGCTGCCGTCGCCCGACGAGGCATAGGTCAGCTTGCCGGGGTTGGCCTTCGCGGCCTTGAGCACGTCGCCCACCGTGGCGTACTTCGCCTTGTCGTGCACCACCAGCACCATGGCCTGGTTGACCAGCTTGGTCACGGGCGCAAAGTCGGCCTCGGGGTTGTAGGGCAGCGTCTTGAAGATGCTCTTGTTGGTGGTGAGGAAGGACGCAGGCGAAACCATCACCGTGTAGCCGTCCGCCGGCGCCTTGGCAACCAGCGGCACGCCGATCTGGCCCGAGGCGCCCGCCTTGTTGTCCACCACAAAGGGTTGGCCCAGGTCGGTCTGCAGCTGCTGGCTGACCAGCCGCGCAATCATGTCCACGCTGCCGCCGGCCGGCAGGGCGACGATCACTTTCACGGGGCGGCTGGGGTAGGCGTCTTGCGCCATGGCGGGCGTGGCCGCGGATAGAGCGGCAACAAGGGCGGATGTGGCGCAGAGCGCGGCCAGTATGGGGCGGGTGATGGACATGGGGTTTCTCCTTGGCAAGGCAGTTTGCAATTTATATGCCTATCGCGCCTTGGGCCAGAATGTCCGGGAAACGGAGGACTCATGCGCATTCAACCCCGCTGGTGGATCGGCGTCGCGGTGTTCCTGGCCTACGCGGCCTGGGTCATGGCGGTGTGGGCATTTTTTGGGATCGACTACGCGTCCATAGGCACGGTGCCCAACCTGCTGCGCGGCGTGGTGTTGCCGCTGGGCACGGCGGCCGTGGCGCTGTCGATCTTCAACTGGCGCGCCGGCTGGTGGCACCAGGCCACCCGCGAGCCGCGTGTGGACAAGCCGGTGTACCTGGCGGTGCTGCTGTTCGTGATGGCCGGCTTCATCGGCGTGAACCTCTACGACACGGGCTGGGCGGCCATAGGCACTGAGCACGTGCTGGTACTGGCCGCCGCCATGCTGCTGGTGGGCTTTTGCGAAGAGATGGTCACGCGCGGCGTGCTGCTGGTGGCGCTGCGCGGCTCGATCAGCTCCGAGGCGCGGGTCTGGTTCTGCTCCACCGCCCTGTTCGGCCTGCTGCACGCCACCAACGCCTTCTTCGGCCTGGGCGCGCTCGCGCTGGTGCAGGTGCTGCTGGCCTTCTGCGCGGGCACCGGGCTGTACCTGGTGCGCCGCCTGTGCGGCAGCATCTGGCCGGCCATGCTCGTCCATGCCCTCTGGGACTTTGCCAACGTCGCCCACGACCTGGGGCATTCGCCCGCGCCGCTGGGGGTGTGGGTCTTCATGGCGGGCACCTACACGGTGTCGCTGGTGCTGGTCTGGCTGGTGCTGCGGCGGCCGCGGGCCTGAGGGCACACGCCCGGCGGAGCGATTTGTGCGCTTCCGCACAGACCGCACGCCCGGGCTCACGCACCATCGGGTTTTTTTGAGAATGGGCGATGGCGTCTGAACAGGACCTTGGCGAGCTGATTGCCCGCTACAACACAGCCGTGACGGCCGTTGCCGATGCGCTGGAGGCCGTCCGCCTGAGCCCGATTGAGGATCGAGCGGCGGCGCAGGAAGCTTGCGACCGGTTTGATGCCGTCAGGCAGCGCCTGCACATACAGCTTCTGGCCTCACTGGGCTGAGCCCACGCGCACGGCCGCGCTGTCTGCGCTGTCCCACACCCTTTTGCTCCCGGTGCGCCCACAATGGCTCAAGCACAGGAGCACGCATGGAGTTCAAGGACTACTACAAGATTCTCGGCCTCGAGAAAACGGCCACGCCCGACGACATCAAGAAGGCCTTCCGCAAGCTCGCCCGCAAGTACCACCCCGACGTGAGCAAGGAGGCGAACGCCTCGGCCCGCATGGCCGAGGTGAACGAAGCCAACGCCGTGCTGTCCGACCCGGAAAAGCGCACGGCGTATGACGAGCTGGCGAGCCAGCCTCCCGGACGCCGCGGCCAACAAGGCCAGGGCTTCCAGCCGCCGCCCAACTGGGACGGGCGCGGCTTCGAGTTCCGCGCTGCCCCGGGCAGCAACGGCCCCGGCGAGCACAGCGATTTCTTCGAGGAGCTGTTCGGCCGCGCCCAGCGTGGCGGCGCAAGTGCGGGTGCAAGCTCAGGCAGGGGCGGCCGCATGCCGCCCATGCCGGGCGACGACCAGCACGCCAGGATCGAACTCGACCTGCTCGACGCGTACAACGGCGCCGAGCGCACGCTCTCATTGCGCGGCGCCGAGGGCGACAGGCAGCTGGAGGTGAAGATCCCCAAGGGCGTGCGCGAAGGCCAGCACATCCGGCTCGCGGGCCAGGGCGGGCCGGGCTTTGCCGGCGGCGCGGCCGGCGACCTGCTGCTGGAAGTGGTGTTCAAGCCCGACACGCGCTGGCGGGCCGAGGGCCGCGACGTCTACCAGCGCCTGCCGCTGGCCCCATGGGAAGCGGCGCTGGGCGGCTCGGTGGCGGTGCACACGCCCACCGGCGAGGCGGAAGTGACGGTGCCCGCCGGCTTCAAGCCCGGCAAGAAGCTTCGGCTCAAGGGCCGCGGCATCCCCGGCAAGGAGCCGGGCGACCTGTACCTGGAACTGGAGATCGCCCTGCCCGCCGGCAGCGGCGAGCCGCAGCTTGCGGCCTGGGCCGCCCTGCGCGATGCGTTCCCGGGTTTTGACGCAAGAACTGAAGCAGGAAGGAGCTGACCATGCCGTACGACATCACCGTTCACAACGTTGAACTGATCGAAGAAGGCGCCCTCAGCGCCGACGAGCTGGCCCGCGCCTGCGGCGTGACCGTCACCTGGGTGCACACCCGCGTGGAGCTGGGCGTGCTGGCGCCCGACACCTCGGGGCAAGAGGCGCGCTTCGGCAGCGCCGCCCTGGTCCGCGCGCGGCGTATCGCGCGGCTGGAGCACACCTTCGACGCCGACCCGCAGCTTGCCGCACTCACGGCGGACCTGATGGAAGAAGTGCAGGAATTGCGGCGGCGACTAAAGGGAATGGGCGCTTAGGCGCGCCGGTCCAGCCATGCCGGATTCTTTTTCAAGAGCCAGCTCTCGGTGTGCCTGAGCAGCTTGCCGGCCTCTTCCATGCACGAGTCCAGCGTGGCTGCGGAAACCGGGTCGCCCTCGTAGTCGCTGGCATTGCGCTGGCGGCGCAGAGCATCGAGCACGATGATGTCTGCCTGCGCAACGCCCATCGTCAGGCCCAGGCTCTGGATGGCTGTCTGGTGATGGCCGGGCTGGCTGGTGGCAGCGCGATAGCCGCTGCCCCACAGGCCCAGCATCGCGCACTGCATGATGCACTTGTAGGCCGCATCGAACCGGTTGTCCGCGCTGATTTGCGCCACGCGCGCGTCGGCAAGATTGCGCCGCGCGGCCTCCAGCAGTTTGCGGATCGCGCCTGCGTCAGGCGCGTGGGCCTGCAGGCGATGGATCGCCAACAAGTTCTGCAAGGTCATCGTCCCCTCCCTTCACCCATAGCTTGGGCTTTTCCAATAGCTCACGCGCGAACGCTTCACCACGCGCCGCTCGCTGTGCGAATTCTTTTGGCGCGTACAAGACCGGATTGATTTCGCGCCCCAGGGTTTCGTGCAAGGGGAACAGTGCCTTCACCAGCGTGGCAAAACCCACGTCGCCAAGCACCAGCAGGTCGATATCGCTGCCTTGCGTTTCAGCCCCGCGCGCGACCGAGCCAAACACCAGCGCCATCCGCACCTTCTTGCCCAGCGGCTCCAGCGCTTCGCGTAACAGCGGCACGACGCCGTGGGTCTTGCGGAACATGGAGGCCAGGTCGCCGAACAGGGGGTCACGCACATTGACCTGGTAGCGCACCTGGTTGCCCTGCTCCGAACGCAGAAGCAAGCCTGCCTGCGTGAGCTTGTCCAGTTCCCTTGCCAGCGTGCCGGCATGGCTGTCCGTCAGCCGCGCCAGCTCACGCAGATGAAAACTGGCCTGCGGCTGCAGCAACAACGCCGCCATCACCCGCTGGCGCGCAGCAGGAAACATCAGGTTCATCAGGGTGGTGTTGCTCATTAGGCGACGATTGTTGCCCAAAAGGCGACATATAACAAGAGGAGTTTGTCAGTTCGCGAAGCTCCACAAACCCCAGCACAGGTAGCCGGCCCCCAGCGTCAGCACCAGGCGCTGGGTGATCTGGCGGAAATTGGCGTCCGTCATGCGGTCCAGCACCAGGCGCGAGGCGCTGGTGCCCAGGATGGCGCTGCCCACCAGCAGCGCGCCCAGGCCCGCCCCCACCGTGGCCTGGCCCGAGGTGGCCAGCAGCGTGCCGAAGAACACGATGCGGGTGGCGTGGCTCAGGGTCTGCACCGCCGCCTTGGTGGAAACCACCTCGTGCCGAGTCATCGCCGATCGCACGAAGAAAGTGTCCAGCAGCGGCCCCGAAACGCCCGAGAGCATCTGTACGCCCATGCACACCAGGCCGCAGGCAAACGGGTGGCCGGGCCGGTCCACGTTCAGCTGCAGGCCCTTGGGCAGCAGGTACACCAGGAAAGGCGTCACGCCCAGCACCACCATCACCGCCGGCCGGCTGAGCGTGGCATCGACCAGCAGCATCAGGCCGAACACCACGGCTGCCCCCACCGCATAGCCGCGGAACACGCGCCACTGGATGCTGCGCCACCACAGCACGGCGCGCCAGGCGTTGGACGCAAACTGCGAAACGCCGTGGATGACCATGGCCTTTTCCACGGGCAGCAGCACCAGCAGGATGCCCATCAGCATCATCCCGCCCGCCATGCCGAAGATGCCCGAGAGAAAGGACGTGAACAGGACGGAACCGGAGAGGATGAGCAGCATGGCGCCGATTCTCAACAGTACGCCTTCGTCAGTAAAATGAATTGATCTGATGGATTGCTGAGGTTTGCTGATGAAACTAGACGTGCTGGGCATGCAGGCATTTGTGGCGATTGCC
>CALRME020000040.1:0-10838 GCA_943369045.1 Sphingobacterium thalpophilum | reverse complement strand
GTACCGAGTTGTAGACCTGCACGTCAATGTTGGCGCAGGCGCTCGCGCCCGTTCCACCGGACTGCGTGATGCTCTCGGGTACCAGGTGCAGCGTGGCCGAGTCAAACTTGAACACCACGTTGTAGTTGGCCTCCTGCGTCGTGAAGGTGCCGGGGCTGAACGGGTTGGCCACAGGCGTGAGCACGCGGATGCTCTCGATCAGAACCTTGTCCTGCGCCGTGCCGGTGCCGCGCGAGCTCGAAAAATCGATCGTCGTCTGGGCGAGGGCCGAACTGCACAGGCCGGCTATTGCGAGGCCGGCCACAATTTTCCTGAGCGCATTTGTTTTGGTCATTGGAAACTCCACGTAGGTTCTTCAAGTTCATGTCCGGCGCACTGGTGTACCGAACCCCCACGGAGAGTGTGTTTTGCTTCCAAGCGCAGGTCACGCGAAAGAATGCGAGTGGTTGACCTGGCGCAAGTTCGCCATGAGCAAAAGCGCCGCGGCCGGGTTTGGCAGACCCGTTGCAGCAGTCCCGTTCAAGCCTGCCAGGTGTCGCGCAACTGCCGCTTGAGCACCTTGCCGATGTCGCTGCGGGGCAGCACAGCCATGAAGCGCACGCCGGCCAGGCGCTGCACCTTGCCCAGGCGTTCGTTGGCCCAGGCCTTGATCGCGGCTTCACCGGGTGCATTCTTCCTGGGCACGACGAATGCCACCGGCGACTCGCCCCACTCCGCTGACGGCACACCCACCACGGCCGCATCGGCGATCCCCGGGTGCTGGCGCAGCACGGCCTCGATGTCGCTGGGGTAGATGTTGAAACCGCCGGAGATCACCATGTCCTTGCGCCGGTCCATCAGCGTGAGGAAGCCGTCTTCGTCGAAGCGGCCGACGTCGCCGGTGCGGATGTAGCGGTTGCCCTGCGGGTCGTACCACTCGGCCTCGCGGGTCTTGCCCGGCTGGTTCTGGTAGCAGCTCATCATCGAGCCCGAGCGGCCCACCAGCTCGCCGATCTCATTGGCCGGCACCTGCCTGCCTTCCTCGTCAATCAGGCGGATGTCGTGGCCTTCGGCCGGCTTGCCCACGGTGTGCAGCTTGCCGGGGTAGTTGTGCGCCTCCAGGATGCAGGTGCCACCGCCTTCGGTCATGCCGTAGAACTCCACCAGCCCGCCCGGCCAGCGCGCCAGCACGTCGGCCTTCAGGGGTGCATGGAAGGGCGCGCTGGTGCAGAACTTCATCTGGAAAGCCGACAGGTCGTACTTGCCGAACGTGGGCAGCGCCATGACGCGCTGGTACTGCACCGGCACCAGCATGGCGTGCGTGGCCTTCTCCTTTTCGGCCAGCGCCAGCCAGGTGCCGGCGTCGAATTTCGGCGGCGCGATCACGGCGCTGCCGCCCTTGGCCATGGCCGGGAAGAAGCACACAAGCGTGGTGTTCGAGCACAGCGATGTGGCGATCATGGCCACCGAGTTGGGGCCGTACCCATAGCTCTCGGCGCGCGCCACATGGGCCCAGCGCATGCTGTGCGGCTGCACGATGCCCTTGGGCGTGCCGGTGGTGCCCGACGAATAGATGATGTTGAACGGCCACTCGGGCTTGACCCTGACAGGCTTGGGCCGGCTGCCGGCGGGCATCAGCCATTTCTCAAGCGGGACGGTCTTGCCCGCGGCATCCAGGCTGATGCGCTTCGCGGCGGACTTGAACTCCGGCACGCCCGCATCGACAAAGAAATGCTTCGCGCCCGAATCGGCCAGCATGCCGGCCAGTTGTTCGGGCGTGGCGCCCGAGGGCAACGGCGCCACGGCGGCGCCGGCACGCAGGGCGCCCAGGAAGATGGCCGCATATTCCAGCGAGTTGGCGCCACAGATGGCGACCGCATCGCGCGGCTTCACGCCGCCTTTTTGCAGCGTGGCGGCCACGCGGTCCATCATCGCGTCGAGCTGGCCCCAGCTGACGCGGCGTTCACCCTGTACCAGTGCGGGCGTATTGGGCCGGGCGGCGGCGTGCTCGCGGCACAGGTCGGCGATGGCGCGAAACGGCAGGGCGGCGGCAGGCGTGGTCTCGGTGGAACTCATTGGCAAAACACCCGGTGTGGCAAACAGCAGGCACTGTACGGCAAGGCCGCCGCGCAGGCTGTTACCGGCCGGACAGCCGGGGCCGGCTTACTTCGCCTGCGGGCCGAACGGGTTGGCGCCCACCAGCGGGGTGGGCGGTTCGCGCTGCGCGTCGCGCATGGCTTCGAAGGCCTCGCCAAAGCTGCGGGCCTGGGCGATCTGCGGCGCAGGCGCTGGCTGCGGCGTCTCGCGCGCCGCCTTCAGCTTGTCGGCGAAGAGGCGCGCCGGGTCGCCGCCCGGCACCACCACGGCCGCGTTGTGCGAGGGGGCGGCGGGACCAGGCGCCGGCGCGGGGGCGGCGTCAGGCGGCGCCAGCAGCAGGGGACTGCCGGCAACCGGTCCCGTCCCCGCGCCCGGCAGCGCCGGCGCGCCTGCCGGGGCTGCCCGCGGACTGCCTGCCGCGCCATCGCGCCACTCCGCCACGCCGGCCGCCAGCGTGGCCAGCACCAGTGCCGCGCCGATCAGGCGGAAGCCGGACAGGGCAGCCACATGCCGCCTTACTTCGACAGGCCCTGGAAGATGCTGTTGTCTTCAGGGCTGCCGTAAGACGCGCCTTCCTTGGGCCGGCGCACCGAGCCGGCCGAGGTGCTGTGCGTCACGGTGTTGACCGGCGCAATGGTGACGGCGCCGCTGGCCGATACCGTGGCTTCGAACACCGTCCACACGTCGTTGGCGGCCGTGAAACCGGACGGCGGCGTGTAGTTGTAGACCGTGCCATTGGCAAATTCGAGCCGCACGCTGGCCCCCGAGCTGCCGATGGTGCCCGTACCCGAGAAGTGGTGCACCGAATAGCGGTAAACGCCGGCGCGCAGGCCCGTGGTGGTGCTGGTGGCCGGGCAGGTGATCGTTTCCGGGCCGTACGAACTGGTGTCGTCCACGTCCAGGCCGCAGATGCCGCCCGAGGTGCGTCCGGAGTAGTACACGTGCCAGCGGGTGGTGCCGTCGGCATTGGGGCCGGTCATGTGGGAATCAAGGTCGCGCGGGTTGGCGCCCCAGGTCAGGATCACGCGAAACTGGCCCGTGGTCAGGCCGCCGGTCTGGCCCGATGAAGGCGACAGCGCCACGGCCACTTCGTTGGTGGTGGAGCAGCTCAACGTGGCGGCCTGCGTGGCTGTCACATAACCGTTGGATGCCACTGCGAACGACGCCAGGCCGGCGGACAGGCCTGTCAGCGAGGCCACGCCCGACGAGTTGGTGGTGCCAGACTGCGTGCCGGAAGTCACCGTGGCGCCCACCAGCGGGGCGGCGGCGCCGCGCACGGAGTTGAACACCTGGACCTGCGCGCTGGCGCAGTTATTGGCACCAGCGCCGCCGGTCTGGGCGATGCTTTCGGGCACCAGGTGCAGCGTGGTGGGGTCGAACTTGAACGTGACGTTGTAGTTGACTTCCTGGGTGGTGAAGGTGCCCGGGATGAAGGGATTGGCCACCGGCGTGGTGACGCGGATGTTCTCCACCAGCACCTTGTCGGTGGCGGCGCCCGTTCCGCGGGAGCTTGAAAAGTCGATGCTCAGCTGGGCCAGCACGCTGTTGCACAGGCCGGCCGCGGCCAGGCAGACAAGGATGTTCCTGAAAGCAGGCTTGTTCTTCTTCATGGGTGCGCTCCTGGGTGTTTTGGACTGCCAGTATCGGGAGCGCCACGGATTATGGCTATCCCCAATTCGTGGGATACCCCCTTCAGGGCTGGAACCAGACCGCCGCCACGTGCTGCGTGTCGAGGTATTCCCGCACACTGGCGATCTTCCCGCCTTCGAAGGTGATCAGGAAGTGGTACTGCTGGTTGTAGGTGCGGCCGTTCTTCAGCCGCCCCAGCGACTCCACCTCCATGGCCACCTGCTCGCCCTCGGCGATTGCGCCCTTGACGGTCATCACCAGCGGGCCTTCGAGCTGGCCGGTCATGCCGGCGAACAGGCGGCTGATCTGCTCCTTGCTGCGGGTGCCCGTCACCGGCAACTGGCCGGCCTTGCCGGGCAGCCACCAGGTGCAGGCGGGCGTCATCAGGGCCAGCGCGGCGGCGACGTCACCCGCGCTGAAGTGGGCAAAAAACTGCGCGGCGGTCTGCTTGTTCGATTCGGCGGTGGTCATGGTGCATCTCCAGTTGTCTGCCCATTGGACAGGCTGGAGTGCACTCGAGGTCAAGCAAATCCGTGTCACCTCAGCGCAGGCTGGCGCTCATCCGCTTCCAGGCCGGGTCCTGCCAGCGCTGGAAGGCACCCAGCTGCGAAGGGTCGCCGGACTGGCGCTCGGGCACCAGGGTGTCGAGCTTCATCACCTCATAGTTGCGGCGGTACTTACCCTCGCCGCGCGCTTCGCGGGCGACCAGCATCTGGGTGCCGCCGGGCACCCAGCCGGCGAACTCGGCATAGCCCAGCTCGGGGCCGGTGGTGGCGGGCGGCAGGATGCTGATGGACCAGGCGCTGTCCTTCGCGTCCTTTCCCTTGCCATCCTTGCGGAACAGCCAGAGCTCGCGCCAGCCTTCCAGCGGCTGCACCGCCAGCGCCAGGGCCGTGCCTTCGCGGTTCACCGTCACCGAGTTGGCCCAGACCACGGAGTAGGTGCATCGGCGGGCAAGAGGATTCCTCTCGCCGTTCTTCGCATCGACCAGCAGCACGCAGGTTTCGCCCGACGGGTTGGCTTGCATGACGACGCCGAGGCCGCCCACCGATGGCGCAGGCGCCGCGGCTGGCAGCGCTGCCCAGCGCGAGGCATTGACCCGCATTGCGGCATCGTTGTACTGCGGCTGGTCGTCGTCGGTCAGCTCGTCGCGGCTCACACCGGCCAGTTCGGCCGATGCGCGCTGCGCGGCAGCGTCGCCCGCCTGGCCCTGGCGCACGCGCTGGTAGGCGATGGCGCTGTAGATGCCCGCACGGCGCATCTGGATGCGGTTCTTCAGGTAGCCCGGCAACGCGGCTGTGTCCACCCGTTCCAGCACTTCGGCGCGCCATTGGTCTACTTGCGCGCGGGCCAGCGGCTGCAGGCCGGTGTCCACGCACTCGGGCTTGGTCAGTGCCAGCGCGGCGCGGGCGCGCTGCTCGCCACTGGACTTCATCGCCAGCACGCGGCGGAAGGCCTCGCCGTCGTAGCAGACCTGCATGCGGCCTTCCTGTTCGTAGCTGGTGAAGCGCACGCCGTAGTGGCGCGCCACGTCCAGGTGGGCCGAGAGCGAATCCTGCGACTGCCTGCCAAGCGGCGCCGTGCCCGAAGCGCGGCGCGCGAGCCGCTCGGCCATGCTGCCCAGGGCATCAAAGGCCTCGATGCCGCCTTCGCCATTGAGCACTTCCGCCGGCGCCGCCTTGATGTAAGCGGCTGCCAGGCCTATGCCCAGGGCTTCGTTGCCGGGATTCGATGCTACGAAGCGAAGCACCGACAGCAGCTCCGGCGCTTCGCTGGGCGACAGCGCGGTGCGCCGCACCTGGCTGGCCCGCACGAAGCCGGCGCGCTCGCGCTTGTGGTCGTAGACCTGCAGGTAGTCCATGCGTTCGCCGCGCACTTCCAGCAGCTCGCCCTGCCAGAGCTGGGCCTGCTGCTGGGCCGAATCGCGCGGCGCGGCGCGCAGCGAGGCCTCGTTGGCAGTGACGATGGCCGTGGAAAGAACCAGCGTGGTGGTGAGGGTGGCGAGCATGGCTTACTCCTCTTCTTTCACGGCGGCGGTCTTTTCTTCGGGCGCTGCGTTGCGCTTGCTGGCACCCAACAGGGCGGTACCAATGAAGCCGCCATCGGCCGGCGGGGGCGCGATGATGACCTGGATCTTGTCCGAGAGCTTGTCGGCCAGGGTCTTCTGGATCAGCAGCGGGTAACGGCTGACCAGCGTGCCTTCGCGCGCCATCTGCTCGGCGTTGGCCTTGCCCACGCGCTCCAGGCGCCAGGCTTCGGCCTCGGCCAGCTTCTGGCGCGCATCGGCTTCACCCGAGGCTTCGATGCGGCGGGCCTGGGCGCTGCCTTCGGCCACACGGATGCGCGATTGCTTCTCGGCTTCGGCTTCCAGCTGGCGCTGTTCGATCTGGCGCTGCTTGAAGGGCAGCACGTGCTTCATCGCCTCTTCCTGCGCCTTGGCCGCGATGACCTGTTCCCGCGCTGCGGCCTCGGCCGCCACTTCGCGCCGCACCTTGTCGGCGTTGGCGTCGAGCTCGGTTTCCTTCACGCGCTTGTCCTTGAGCTCCAGCGTGTAGCGCATCTTCTCGCTGGCCATCTCCTCGGCCAGCAGGCTTTCCATGCCGCGCATGTAGTCGCGCGGCAGTTCCACCTTGCCCACCTGCACCGCCTTCAGGCTGATGCCGTCGGAGGCCAGGCGCGGCTTGAGTTCGGCTTCGATGGCCTGCTGGATTTCGGCGCGCTTGCTCGAGAAGATTTCGCGCACCGTGTAGCGGGCGAACACCTTGTAGATGATGCCCTGCACTGCCGGCTCCACCACCTCGCCGCCGATGTTGTCGGGCAGGTTCTTCGCGGTGGTGGCCAGGCGCGATGGGTCCAGCGCATAGCGCACCGCAATGTCCACGCCCAGCGACAGGCCTTCGAGCGACTGCAGCGCGGCCGGGCCGCTCCTGCCCGGGCGGTAGATCTGGTCGCGCAGCGAATAGACGCGCACCTCGTGCAGGCCGGGCAGCACCAGCAGGCTGCCGTCGCGCCATTGCGTCACTTCGCCGGTGAGCTGGTTGGTGCGCACGCCCACGTCGCCGCGCGAAACGCTTTGCACCGGCGTGTGGTTCCAGGCCACGTACGCAACGGTGCCCAGGATGCCGGCGGCAATGATCCATTTGCGCGCGCCCGCCAGGGTCTGCAGCGTGCCCTCGGCGCTGAAGGGAACGGCTTCGGGCTCGCCTTCAGGGGCCGGACGGCCGAAGGTGCTGGCGACGGCGCGGGCAACGGAGCGGCGGGCGGCGCGAAGGGTGACGGTGATGCGGCGGACGGTGTTCATGACGGAAATCCTTTGGATGGAGTTGAAAGGGGAGCAGGGATGAAGAGGTTTCAGCAGCCGCCGGTGGAAGCCAGCACGGCAGTCGGTTCGTTGCGGCCGGGGCGGGCCTTGCTGGAGAGCAGAAGGAATTCGTTGCCGCCATTGCCGCCAACGGAGACGATGAAGTCGGGCATGCCGTCGCCGTCCAGGTCGGCCACGGCCTCGATCACCGAGTCCCAGCCGTACTGGCCGAGCTGGTAGACGTAGCTGTCGCCGCCGTAGGAGACGGTGTATTGCGCGCCTTCGCCGTAGGCCACGCCCGCGCTGTTGCGCAGACCGTTCTGCACCGACAGGGTGAAGGGCGTGTTGCCCAGTTGCAGCGCGTAGGTGTGGTCCAGCAGCGGCCGCAGCACGCCGTTGGAGAACTGCACCGACGGCAGGCGGCCTTCGGCCACGTCGGTGCCGGGCAGGCGCAGGTAGAGGGTGTCGATCTCTTCGGCTTCGGCCATGGCGGGGTCGTCGTTCATCGGCAGGGTGGAAGCTTCGACGTGCAGGTGGCCCGGTTTGCGCGTCACGCGGTACCAGCCGCCCTGGGGCAGGCCCACATTGCCCATCTCCTGCAGCGAAGCGGGGCTCAAGAACAGGTTCTCTTGCGCCACCAGGTCTTCGGCCCGGGCGCAGGTGGTGAAGGCGGCCAGCGCGATGGTGGCGGCGGCGACGCCGGCCCAGCCGAGCAGGCTGAGGGTGGCGGAGTGCGTGGCGGCGCGGGTCTTGCGGAAGTGGCTGATGCGGTCGGTCATGGTGTGCTCCAGAAAAAGTTGGGTTTCGCTTCGTTCGAGAGGCGCCGTACAGGCCGCTTTCCCTGGAAACCAATTCTTCGCACAAGCCCCGGAAGCAACAATGCGCGGCCGGGGTGTGATCGCTGACACGCGGGGCGCGAATGCTCCGGCCCCGGAAGAAAAACTCACACCGGCCGGCGCGGGGCGCCGACCATAATCGGCGCCATGACCAAAGTTGCCGTCATCGAAGACGACCTGCCCACCAGCAACCAGCTCGCCGGCTGGATCAAGGCGGCCCGCCCCGACGTGGCCATAGACCAGTGGTTCAGCCGCGACGAGGCCGAAGCGGCCCTTGCCCGCGAACACTACGACGTGGTGGTGCTGGACATCGAGCTGGGCCACGAGCGCAATGCCGGCGTGGCCCTGATCAACGCCATCAACAAACGCCACCAGGGCACACCGGTGCTGGTGGTCAGCGCCATGCCCGCTGCGATCTACCGCAGCATCATGAAGGCGCTGGACGCCTGGGACTACCTGCAGAAGACCACCTTCGAGGAAGCCGATTTCATCGAGACCTTCCTGGACATCCTGCGGGTGGCCAAGGCCGCACAGCCGGCCGCGCCGGTAGTGGCCGCCAGCGAACTCTCGCTGGACCCACTGTGGCAACGCACACCCACCTGGCGCGGCGAGCGCATCAACCTGCCGCTGACAGCCCAGCGCATCCTGGCGACGCTGCACCAGCATGCCGGCGAGGTGGTCAGCTACGACGATCTGTTCGACGTGGTCAAGAGCGGGCGCAACCGCGACAACGTGCGCAAGCACGTGAGCACCATCCGCGACGCCTTCCGCGAGATCGACCCGGCCTTCGACGGTATCGAGAACGTGCCGATGAGGGGCTTCCGCTGGGTGGCCAGGTCCGCCTCGGCCCCACCCCGTTCGCACTGAGCCTGTCGAAGCGCTCCCATGAGAGTCCCTGACCTGTCCCTGCCCAAACTGGAGATGCCTCGCCTGGGCCTGGCCGCGTTCCGACGCCGCATCATTGTGCGGCTGGTGTTCCTGTCACTGGCGATTGCCACGCTGGCCATGGCAGCGGTGCTTCTGCAGGACGAGAAGGAACGCAGCTACCGCAGCTACGAAAGCAGCTTCCGCAAGACGCAAGCCGAAGTGGCGGCGCGGCTGCGCCATCCGGCCGGGCAACTCGCCCTGCTCAACCCCGGCCGCGGCCAGCAGGCCGGCCCGCTGCGGCCGCTGCTCTTGCCCTACGCCGCGCTGGACTTCGACGACCACTACAAGGCCCAGCAGGCCGTGGAAACCGCCGGCTGCAGCGTGCAATACCCCGACGGCAGCACCATCTGCGTGGCCGTGGGCAACAACCCGTACGCCGGCGGCTTCATTTACCTGGTGGGCAGCTTCCAGACGCCCCTGCTGGTGCCGCGCGAGCGTACCGACCTGGACCTGTCCGAAGTGCACCGCGCCCGCATCAGCGTGGTGCTGGGCAGCGAGACACTGCGCTGGGTCGCGCCGTTCGAGGTGAATGACGAACCCGACGCGGCCATCGTGCGCGGGCGCCTGACGGGCTTTGTGGACACCGGCGAGACTCTGTCGGCCGCCGCCAACCCGGTACGCGACTTCCGCGGCTGGATCTGGCAGGGCGGGCGCTGCGCCGACCCGTCCGGCGACCCGGCCACCTGCGCGCGGCGGGCTTTCTATTCCATCCGCCTGCCGATCGAGGCCTACCGCCAGGCCCTGTTCACCAAGCCGCGCCCGATCTGGCCGCCCACAAGTCTCGAGCGCACCCAGGTGCAGCTGCAGATGCTCGCGCCGGGCAGCGCCGTGCCGGTGTTCGACAGCAATGCGCCCGGCGCCACCGCGCCGCTGGCGCTGAGCGACCTGACGCAAGCGCTGCTACCCGGCGAAACGCTGGTGATCCGCAAGGCTGGCGGCAAGGAGGCCGAAGCCGTCACGCTCAAACGGGAGGACGGCGGCGCGGAAGTCTCATCGCCCTGGCTCACGCAGCTGATCGCGCGCCTGCCGGTCAACAACGTGGTCCTGCCCGCACTGCGCGGCCGCGAAGTGATCGCCACGCCGGCTGGCAACTACGAGGTGACGCTCAACGGCAACCTGCGCAGCATCGACCAGGCATTGAGCGTGGCGGCGACACGCATGTCGTGGTACGTCGGCGCGATGCTGGGCGCGATCGCCCTTGCCTGGCTGCTGATTGAAGTCAGCCTGCTGCGGCGCGTGACGGTGCTCACCAAACGCGCCGCCGCAGTCTCGTACAACGTGAGCGCCTCGCAGGTGGACCAGCGCATAGGCGCACTGGACGTGTCGGACCTGCGCGGCCGCGACGAACTTGGCATCCTGGCCGGCGCGCTGGCCGACCTGTTGCAGCGCGTGAAGGACGACGTCAAGCGCGAGCACATCCGCACCCAGCAGGAGCGCGACATGTGGCATGCCGTGGGCCACGAGATCATGTCGCCGCTGCAGTCGTTGATGGTGTTGCACCCGCCGGGCAGCGGCACGGCGGCGGCCGATGCCAGCCACCGCTATGTGCAGCGCATGCAGCAGGCCGTGAAGGTGCTCTACAGCCAGGCCTCGCCCAGTGAAGCGCTGCAGGCCGCAACGCTGCAGGTCGACGCGTTGGACCTCAACCAGTTTCTGACCCACGTTGCCGGCAACGCCCACTTCGCCGGCGTGCAGGACGTGCGCTACCTGGCCGGTGACGCGCCGGTGATGGTGCGGGCCGATGAGTTTTCGCTGGAAGACGTGGTCACGCACATCCTGCGCAACGCCGACCGGCATCGCGCGCCGGGAACGCCGATCACCCTGACGCTGCAGATGCAGCCGCAGGCCGGCACGGCCACGGTAAGCGTGCACAACCAGGGCGAGCCGATCGACCCGGCGCTGATCACACGGATTTTTGAATACGGCGTGTCGGGCGATGCGGGCACCGATGAGCCGGCCGCAGCAGGCCAGCGCGGCCAGGGCCTGTTCGTAGCGCGCACCTACATGAGCAAGATGGGTGGGACCGTCGAGGCCCGCAATGAGCCGGGCGGCGTGGCCCTGGTGCTGAC
>CALRME020000039.1:0-10907 GCA_943369045.1 Sphingobacterium thalpophilum | reverse complement strand
AGGTCGTGCGCGTAGTGAACGTCAATGACCACCTGGGTGGCGCGTGCGTGCTTGCCGATGTTGGTGAGCGCCTCCTGGCAGGTGCGGTACACGGCCATCGCCGGCTGCTTTCCGGCGTCGAGCCGGGCGACGTTGCAGCGGAACTGCACTTCCATGCCCGAGCGCTCCCTGAACTGGTCCGCCTGCCATTCGAGCGCGGCGACCAGGCCGGCATTGAGGATGGGCGGATGCAGGTTGCGCATGATGCGCTGGGTGGATTCACCGGCCTGCGCCAGCGCCGACAGGGCCCGGAGCAGCCGCTCGCGCTGCGAATCGGCCGCGTGGCGCTCGACCATCTCCAGGTCGTAGCGCACGGCCGTCAGGGTGCCGCCGATCTCGTCGTGGATTTCGCGCGAGATCGCGGCGCGTTCGTCATCTATCAGCGTCTGCAGATGGGCCGACAGGTGCTGCAGCTGTTGCTGCGATTCGCGCAGGCGCGCCTCTGCGGCCGCCTTGCCGCGGCGCACGCTGGACGCATCCACCGCGTTGCGGATGGCCATGCCCAGCCGGGCGAGGCGGCCCTTGATGAGGTAGTCGTCCACGCCGCGCCGCATGGCGGCCACTGCGACGTCCTCGCCGATCATTCCCGAAACGATGATGAAGGGTGGAGGAGAGTCAAGGCCCGAGACGATGTCGAAGGCTTCGGCGCTGGAAAACCCGGGCAGTTCGTGATCCGAGATGACGATGTCCCAGCCCTGTCGCGTCAGCGCGTCGCGCAGGCCCTGCGCCGACTCGACCCGGTGAGGCTGCACCTGCAGGTCCTGCAGGCGCAGCGTGGCCACGAGCATTTCGTAGTCCAGTGGGGAGTCTTCGATGGCGAGCAGCTGCATGGTCGCCAAGGATAGGGGCCGGGCCGCGCCTCGAGCGGCGGGAAAAGGGGGCTTTCCCTGCCGCTTATGCGGCTCTGGTCACGCGGGCCGCGCCGGGAAAATTCCCTTCATTCCAAAAAAGGATGCCCTGCATGCAATCCATTCTTGCCGTTGACGATTCCGCTTCCATGCGCCAGATGCTGGCGTTCACGCTCAAGGCCGCGGGCTACCAGGTGGTCGAGGCCGTGGACGGCATCGACGCGCTTGAGAAGCTCCGCGGACGCGACATCGACGTCGTCCTGACCGACCAGAACATGCCCCGCATGGACGGGCTGGAACTGACGCGCTCCCTGCGTGCGCAGGAACGTTTCAGCCGTGTGCCGGTACTGATCCTGACCACCGAATCGAGTACTGAAGTCAAGCAGGCCGGCCGCGCCGCCGGAGCCACGGGCTGGCTGGTCAAGCCCTTCGATCCGGCGCGTTTGCTGGAAGTCATCCGCAAGGTTGCGCCCTGAGCGCAGGAAAAATCATGTCCCAAGTTTCTACCGATTCCCAAAGCGCCAAGGCCGGCTTCGACCTGACGCAGTTCTACCAGGTGTTCTTCGAGGAAGCCGCCGAGAACCTCGCCGGCATGGAGCAACACCTCGTCAGCCTGGACGTGGATGCGCCCGGCGACGAGACGCTCAACGCCATCTTCCGCTGTGCGCACTCCATAAAGGGCGGGGCTGCCACCTTCGGCTTCACCGAACTGGCCGAGCTCACCCACACCATGGAGACGCTGCTGGACCGGCTGCGGCGCCACGAGATCGCGCTGACCACACCCATGGTGGACACGCTCCTGGCCGCCGGCGACACATTGACCGAGATGCTGGCGCACCGCCAGCACGCCGACGGCGAGGCACCGGATGCCAGTGCACTGAAAGCCGCCTTCGCTGCATTTGCCAGGGGTGACATGCCTGCCGCCCACGCACCTGCCGCTGCTGCACCCGCACCCGTCGCGGCCCCGGTCGTCGCTGCACCTGCTGCCCCGCAGGGGTCGCGCGAGCTCGAACTGCTGGCCGGCCCGCTGCTGCACCTGTCGCTCGCCGACGACCTGCTGGAGCTGTTCGCGGAAGTCGCCGGAGTCGGCGAACTCTCGCGCGCTGACGCGGCGTCCGACCAGGACCCGCAATGCGTGCGCTTTCGCCTCGTCACCGCTTCGACCGATGAGGACCTGCTGGACCTGTGCGGCTTCCACGTGCCGCGTGAGCAGATACGCCTCTTGCCCTGGCATGCGGCTGGCGCGCTTGCGGCCGCAGCCCCTGCCGCCGGCTCCGCCGCCGACGAGCCTTCCATCCTGGCTGACGCCGCCTTCGGCCTGTTCGAGCCGACCACCGCAGCACCGGTGGCTGCTGCACCGGCCGCAGCGCCTGCAGTGGCCGCAAAGAAGGCTGCGCCCCGCGCCACCGGCGGCGACACCACCATCCGCGTCGCGGTCGACAAGGTCGACCAGCTGATCAACCTGATGGGCGAGCTCGTCATCACCCAGGCAATGCTGTCGCAGCGCGCCGCCGCGCTTGATGGCGGCGCCCACCAGCAGTTCATCAGCGGCCTGGCCGACCTGGAGCGCACCACGCGCGACCTGCAGGACTCGGTCATGTCGATCCGCATGATCCCCATGGCCGACGTGTTCAACCGCTTCCCGCGCATGCTGCGCGACCTGGCGGCCAAGCTGGGCAAGCAGATCGAGCTGCAGACGGTGGGCGAAGCAACCGAGTTGGACAAGAGCCTGATCGAGAAGATCACCGATCCGCTGACGCACCTGGTGCGCAACTCGGTTGACCACGGGATCGAGCTGCCTGCCGACCGGCTGGCCGCCGGCAAGCCGGCCCACGGCACGCTTACGCTCAGCGCCCGCCATGCCGGTGGCTGCATCCTTATTGAAGTGCGCGACGACGGCCGAGGCCTGGACCGCGAACGCATCCTGGCCAAGGCGCGCAGCAGCGGCATGGTGCTGGCCGACAACATCAGCGACTCCGATGTCTGGCAGCTGTTCTTCGCACCAGGCTTCTCCACCGCGGAGGCAGTGACCGACGTGTCGGGCCGTGGCGTGGGCATGGACGTCGTCAAGCGCAATATTCTTTCCCTGGGCGGCCGGGTCGATCTCGACTCCGCGCCCGGCATGGGCACCTGCGTGAGCGTGCGACTGCCGCTGACGCTGGCCATCATGGACGGCATGTCGGTCTCCATCGGCACCGAGCTGTACGTGCTGCCGCTGGCCAGCGTGGTCGAGTCATTCCAGGCCGCACCCTCGGCCGTGCGCACGCTGGCCGGTGGCGGCCGTGTGGTCAAGGTGCGTGAGGAGTACCTCACCGTGGTGGCCCTGCATGAAGCCTTCTCGGTTGAGCGCGCGCAGCAGCACATGGATGACGGCCCGGCCAGCCTGATGCTGGTGATCGTGGAGGCCGAAGGCCGCCAGGTCGCCCTGCAGGTGGACCAGCTGGTCGGCCAGCAACAGGTGGTCGTGAAGAACCTGGAAGCCAATTTCAGCAAGGTGCCCAACGTTTCGGGCGCCACCATCATGGGTGACGGCCGCGTGGCCCTGATCCTGGACGTTTCGGCGCTGGTGGGCGAAGCCACCTGAAGCTCAAGAAACAGCCCCGGCTGCCGAAGACATCAACGAATACAACCCAAGGACGACGTCATGGAAATGATCAATGAAGGCGCGCTGATTGCCCGCCACGAAGCAGGCAGGCAGGCGCCCATGGCGCAGGCCGGCGAATACCTCACCTGCCGTCTCGGTGCCGAGGAATACGGCATCGACATCCAGAAGGTGCAGGAAATCCGCTCCTACGAGCCGCCCACGCGAATTCCCAACGCCGCCTCCTACATCAAGGGCGTGGTCAACCTGCGCGGTGTGATCGTGCCCATCGTCGACCTGCGCCTGAAGCTGGCCTGCGCCGATGCGCTCTACACCACCTTCACCGTGGTCATCGTGCTGGCCGTGCGCGGACGCACCGTCGGTGTGGTGGTCGATTCGGTCTCGGACGTGCAGGACCTGCCCGCTGACAACATCAAGGCGCCACCCGGCCTGGCCGGCGGCGCGGGTGACGACTTCATCACCGGCATCGCCAATGTGGGCGAACGCATGCTGATGCTGGTCGACATCGAAGCCCTGCTGGGTGACGTGGGGCTGAGCGCCCAGGCGGAGATGCAATGAAATCAAAAGCATTGAGGCTTCGCGGCCGGCTGCTGCTGGCCTTCGGCGCACTGCTGGTGCTGCAGATCGCCATGGCTTGCGCCGCGCTGTACCAGCTGCGCACCATCGCGGTGCTCGAACGGCGCCAGGACGAACTGTCCGAAAGCCGCCACCTGGTGCTCCAGTGGAATGCGCAGACGCGCATGAATGTGATCCGTGCCGTGATGCTGGCCAAGGCCGGCAGCCCGCCTGAACTCGCCGGCTGGACCGATGGCGAGATGAAAGCAACTTCCGGCAAGATTTCCGAGGTGCAGAAGCAGCTTGAAGTCCGTCTGGCCGACGAGTCCGGCCGCGCCGGCATGGCAAAAGTGGCGGAGGCGCGCAAGGCCTATGTGGGCATGCGTGCGCAGCTGCTGGAGCGCCTGGCGCGTCCGGCCGAGGCTGCGCAGGCCATGGCGGAGATCGACAGCCGCCTGCTGCCGTCGGCCAACGCCTACCTGAAGTCGCTCGACGATGTCGTGGCGCAGGTCGACGACCAATTAAAGGCCCAAGGCGTCATCATGGCGCAGGGCATAGACCGCGCCTTCGTGCTGCTGCCGGCGCTGTCGGGCGCGGCGCTGCTGCTGGGCATCGTGCTGGCATGGGCCGTTGCACGCGGCCTGGTCAGGCCGATCCGCGACGCCATCGACATAGCCGCCGCCATCGCCTCGGGTGACCTGACGCGTGACATCCATGTCAACCGCCGGGATGAACTGGGCGAGCTGCAGACGGCACTTGCCGCCATGCAGGCCAACCTGCGCGGCATGGTGACGGGCATCCGCTCGGGCACTGACAGCGTCAGCGTGGCCACCAGCCAGATTGCCAGCGGCAACCAGGACCTCAGCTCGCGCACCGAACAGGCCGCAGCCAGCCTGCAGCAGACCGCTGCAACGATGGCCCAGCTGACCGATACGGTGCGCCAGTCGGCCGGCTCGGCAGCCACCGCCAACGAACTGGCAGGCTCGGCCGCCGCCGTCGCCCGCCGCGGCGGCGAGGTGGTGGCCCAGGTGGTCAGCACCATGGCCGAGATCAATGCAGGTTCCGGCCGCATCTCCGAGATCACCGGTGTCATCGACGCCATCGCCTTCCAGACCAACATCCTGGCACTGAACGCCGCCGTGGAAGCGGCGCGGGCCGGCGAGCAGGGCCGCGGCTTTGCCGTGGTGGCTGCGGAGGTGCGCAGCCTGGCCGGCCGCTCGGCCGAAGCCGCCAAGGAAATCAAGGCGCTGATCGGTGCCAGTGTGCAGAAGGTCGAAGCCGGCTCCGTGCTGGTGCAGGACGCGGGCAGCACAATGAACGACATCGTCCACAGCGTGCAGCGAGTGACCGACGTCATCGGCGAAATCACCGCTGCCGCCACCGGCCAGGCCGGTGGCATCGGCGAAGTCAATACGGCTGTCGGTCACCTCGACCAGATCACGCAGCAGAATGCCGCGCTGGTGGAGGAAGCCGCCGCGGCCGCGCAGAGCCTGAAGGAACAGGCCATGGGCCTTGCCCGCATGGTCGCATCCTTCCGGCTCGCGCCGGGGGCTGTGGCCGCCTGACCCCCGCCGGGGCAGCGACAACAACAACCAGAAAAAGGCAGCCATGAGACTCAACCTTCCCGTCACACAGTCCGAGTACCAGTTTCCCGAGGGCGAGACCCTGGTGTCCACCACGGACCTGGACAGCCGTATCACCTATTGCAACGCTGCCTTCATCCGCACCAGCGGATATTCGAGCGAAGAGCTCCTGGGCCAGCCGCACAACCTGGTGCGCCATCCGGACATGCCGCCTGAGGCCTACCGCGACATGTGGGAAAGCATCAAGAGCGGCAAGCCCTGGTCGCAGCTGGTCAAGAACAGGCGAAAGAACGGTGACCACTACTGGGTGGTCGCGAACGTCACGCCGGTCCTGGAAAACGGGAGGCCCGTTGGCTATATGTCGGTCAGAACGCGCCCCCAGAGGGAGCAGGTTCGCGCCGCGGAAGCCCTGTATGCACGCATGCGGGCTGAAAGCGAAGCAGGTGCGCAATCGATGTTCCTTGAAGGCGGGCAGATCGAGCGCCGCGGCCTGCGCGGCCGCGTTTCACGGGCCCTGCGCCTCGGGATTACGGCGCGGATGAGCCTGGCGCTGAGTACGCTGGCTGCCGTTGCATCGGCAACCACGCTTTTGACCCATGAACTGGGCCTACTCGCTGTCGGGCTGGGTGTGCTGCTGCAACTCGCCCTGGTGGCTGGGCTCGGAGCCTGGATGCATCACGCGCTGACCCAGCCGCTGCGGCAAGCCGCGAGCGTCGCCAACCGCATGGCCGCCGGTGATCTCTCGCAAAGCGTGGTCACGCGCCGCTTCGACGAAGTCGGCGGCATGCTGCGCGCCCTCAACCAGCTCAACGTGAACCTGCAGGCCCTCGTGGGCGACGTGCGCAGCGAGTCGCAGCAGATCAATGGCGGGGCCAACGAGATTGCATCGGCCACCAGCGACCTGTCCGGACGGACCGAATCGCAGTCGAGCAGCCTGCAGGAAACCGCGGCGGCTATCGAACAGATAGCCGCAACAGTCGGACAGAACGCGAAAAGCTCCGAGACGGCTGCCCGCAAGGCCGGCGGCGCCGGCGAAGTGGCCCAGCGCGGCAGCGACGCCGTGGGCAAAGTGACAGCCTGCATGGAAGGCATCGAGACGGCCTCGGGCAAGATCGCCGCCATCAACGGCGTGATTGACGGCATTGCCTTCCAGACCAACATCCTGGCCCTGAACGCAGCCGTGGAAGCGGCGCGGGCCGGGGAACAGGGCCGCGGCTTCGCGGTGGTGGCCGGTGAGGTGCGCAGCTTGGCGCAGCGCAGCGCGGCCGCGGCAAAGGAGATCAAGGAACTGATCGACGAGTCCCGGCGCGAAGTCGAGGGTGGCCGCGCGATGGTGAGGCTGGCAGGCACCACCATGGCCGAAGTGGTCCAGGCCGTGCGTGACGTCGGTGGGCTGATCGAGGGAATCTCGGTCGCGTCCGTGCAGCAGGCAACGGGCGTCAGCCAGATCAATTCAGCCGTGGCCCAGCTCGACATGAATACGCAGCAGAACGCCGCGATGGTGGAACAGTCCACGGCGTCGGCCCAGCATTTGCGCGAACGGGCCCAGGCGCTTGTCCAGGCCGTCCAGGTTTTCAAGGTTGCCCATGGCTGATGCTTTTGCAAGCGCCTTCCAATCGGGCACGGGCGGACGCGACATCGAGTTCAGCAGCTCCGACTTCGAGCGGGTGCGCACCCTGATCCGCGCCAAGGCCGGCATCGACCTGCATGGCGGCAAGCAGAACATGGTCTACAGCCGCCTGTCGCGCAGGTTGCGCGAGCGCGGCTTCTCCGAGTTCAGGCCCTACCTTGATTCGCTGCAGACGGCCAACGATTCTGAATGGCAGGAGTTCATCAACTGCCTGACCACCAACCTGACCTCGTTCTACCGCGAGGCACACCACTTCCCGCTCCTGGCCCAGCAACTGCTGGCCACACCGGGCGGCTCGCAGCGAATCTGGTGCAGCGCCGCTTCCACCGGTGAGGAGCCCTACACCATCGCCATGACGGTGGCCGAGACGCTGGGCAGCAACTGCCGCGCGAAGATCGACGCCAGCGACATTGACACCAACGTTCTTGCCACGGCCGAGCGCGGTGTCTACCCGATGGAGAACATGGAAAGCCTGGGCGAAGCGCGCCTGCGCAAATTCTTCCTCAAGGGTTCGGGCGGCAACGCCGGCAAGGTGCGGGTCAAGCCCGAGCTGCGCTCAATGGTCACCTTCCGCTCCTTCAACCTGCTGTCGGGCATCTGGAACATGGAGCCCTACGACATCATCTTCTGCCGCAACGTGATGATCTATTTCGACAAGGCGGTCCAGCGCCAGGTGCTCGAGCGCATGCACAAGTGCATGCGTCCGCAGGGCCTGCTGTTTGTCGGCCATTCGGAGAACTTCACCGATCACAAGGACCTGTTCCACCTGGTCGGCAAGACCGTGTACCGCCGGGTCGGGGCCTGAGATGCAGGCCGTTACCGGTGCCACGGGCGCAGCTCCAGCGGGTTCCGCCCAGGACGTCCTGGCCGGCCTGCGCCGGCAAAAGCGGCGTGAGCACGAAGCCTCGTTCTTCTTTCACGACCCGGTGTTCGGCTGCGCGGCGGTAAAGGTGTTGCCCGGCGAATTCTTTGTCCACGACCAGGACGTCGCCGTCAGCACCACCCTGGGCTCGTGCGTGGCCGCCTGCCTTCACGACCGCAGCATGGGCATAGGCGGCATGAACCACTTCATGCTGCCCGATTCAACCGACGGCGGTGCGAGCGGACGTTTCGGTGCCTTCGCGATGGAACTGCTGATCAATGAAATGCTCAAGCGCGGCGCAAGGCGCAGCGCGCTGGAGGCCAAGATTTTCGGCGGCGGACAGGTCATGAAAGGCCTGGCCGCGACCTCGATCGGCGAGAAGAACGTGGCCTTCGTGCGCAGCTTCCTGGCGCAGGAGCGCATTCCCATCCTGGGCAGCGACCTGCTGGATGTCTATCCCCGCAAGGTGTGCCTGTTCCCCCACAGCGGCAAGGTCATGTGCAAGCGCCTGCCGGCCACGCATGGGGCCGAGTTCGAGCAGCAGGAAAACAAGTACCGGGCCCAGCTGGTCCAGCAGCCCAGGGGCGGCGACGTGGAGCTTTTTTCATGACAATACGTGTAGTGGTGGTCGACGATTCGGCCCTGGTGCGCAGTCTGCTCACCGAGATCATCAACCGCACGCCCGACATGCGGGTGGTCGGCCAGGCATCGGACCCGTATGTGGCGCGCGAGGTGATCCGTGAGCTCGACCCCGACGTCATTACGCTGGACGTGGAGATGCCGCGCATGGACGGCCTGGACTTTCTGGAAAAGATCATGCGCCTGCGGCCCATGCCGGTGGTGATGATCTCCACGCTGACCGAGCGCGGCGCGCAGGTCACGCTGCGTGCGCTGGAACTGGGCGCCGTCGATTTCGTCGCCAAGCCGACGCTGGGCCTGAAGCAGGGGCTGGACGAGGCGGCGCTGGAGATCACCAACAAGATCCGCGCAGCTGCCAAGGCCAGGGTGGCGCGGCGCGCTGCGCCAGCACCGGTGGCCGCGCCTGTTCAAAGAGCACCGATGAACGGCGCCGGCAGGAACACAGAGCGCCTGATTGCCATCGGTGCTTCCACCGGTGGCACCGAAGCGATCCGTGAAGTGCTGGTGGCGCTGCCTGCCGAAGTGCCGGGCATCGTCATCACCCAGCACATGCCGCCCGGTTTTACCGCCAGCTTCGCGGCAAGGCTGGACAGCCTGTGCCGCATCCGCGTGAAGGAAGCGCAGGACGGTGAGCGCATCCTGCACGGCCATGCCTACGTTGCACCTGGCGGCAAACACTTTTCCATAGAGCGCAACGGCACCGCCTGGATCGCGCGCGTGGCCGATGGCGAGCCGGTCAACCGGCACAAGCCCTCGGTGGACGTGTTGTTCCATGCCGTCGCGCGCAACGCGGGCAACCGCGCGCTGGGCGTGATGCTCACTGGCATGGGCGCCGACGGCGCGGTCGGCATGCGCGACATGCGCGACCACGGCGCCTTCAACCTGGTGCAGGACGAAGCCAGCTGCGTGGTCGTCGGTATGCCGCGCGCGGCGATTGCAGCCGGTGCGGCCGATGAAGTGCTCCCGCTGTCCGCCATTGCGCAACGGCTGGTGCAACTGCTGGCACATGGCAAGCTTCCAAGCCGCCAGACCGCTTAAGCATTATCCATGCGGGTTGCGGGCCATTTCCGGCCTGCAGGCCGCGCGCAGCCTGCTTGTAGGATGAATCACCCAAATGTAACGATGCAGGGTGGGAGTACTAATAAGGGTTGCCATACAGCTCGAGAGGCATATGCTCTGCCATAGATAAAACAACTATGAGGAGAGCGCATGGTGCAAGGGGATAGCGGCGGATCGCCTCCTGGTTACTCACGCCATGGAGTGACGGCGGGCGCTGCGGCCGGGACTGCGGCTTTGTCGCCCGAGATCGACGCCACGTTGAGCGACCTGCTCGAGTCAACACCGGATGCCATTGTCATCGTTGACGAACAGGGGCGCATGGTACTGGTCAATTCCCAAGCCGAGCGCCTGTTCGGCTACGAACACAACGAACTGCTCGGCAGGGCCGTTGAAACGCTGCTGCCCCAGAAGTTCCGCCATGCCCACCTGGCGCACCGCAATGGCTATCTCGCCCAGCCCCACAAACGCACCATGGGCGCAGGCCTTGACCTGCATGGCCTGCGCAAGGACGGGGTGCAGTTCCCTGTGGAGATCAGCCTGAGCCCGCTCAAGACCGAGACCGGCAACATGGTGATGAGCGCGGTGCGAGACATCAGCGGCCGCCAGCGCGCCGAGCGCAAGTTCCGCGAGTTGCTGGAGTCGGCGCCCGACGCCATGGTGATCGTCAACGGCCAGGGTGTCATTGTCCTGGTGAACTCGCAGACCGAAAAGCTGTTTGGCTATCCGCGCGAGCAGTTGCTCGGGCAGCCGGTCGAAATGCTGGTGCCCATGGAATTTCGCGCCCGCCACCCGGCCCACCGGGCGGGCTTTTTCAGCCAGCCGCGGGCGCGTTCGATGGGCGCGGGGCTTGAACTCAATGGCCTGCGTGCCGACGGCTCCCAGTTCCCGGTGGAGATCAGCCTGAGCCCGCTTGAAACGGAAGACGGGCTGTTTGTCTCCAGTGCGATCCGCGACGTGACCGAGCGCAAACGCTTCGAGCAGGCCCTGCGCGACAAGAATCTCGAGCTCGAGAACGCGGCGCGGGTCAAGGACCGGTTCCTGGCCAGCATGTCGCATGAGCTGCGCACACCGCTGAACGCGATCATCGGTT
>CALRME020000038.1:0-10921 GCA_943369045.1 Sphingobacterium thalpophilum | reverse complement strand
CCGATGTCCACCACCAGCCGCCGTTCGTCCGACTGCGGCAGCAGGCGGGCCACACCCTGGTAGATCAGGCGCGCTTCCTCGCGGCCTGAAATCACGTCGATGGGAAAGCCCAGCACCTGGTGGGCACGGCGCAGGAATTCGTCCCGGTTGCGGGCCTCGCGCAGTGTCTGCGTGGCCACCGCCCGCACCTGGGACCTCTTGAAGCCCGCGAGCCGCTCACCAAAGCGGGCCAGGCAGTCCCAACCGCGCTGCATGGCCTCGGGCGTGAGATTGCGTGCCTCGTCCAGGCCGTTGCCCTGGCGGACTGTTTCCTTGAGGTATTCGGTGCGCTGGATCAGGCCGTGCTCGAAGCGGCCGATTTCCAGGCGAAAACTGTTGGAGCCGAGATCGACTGCGGCGAGAAGCGTTCCGTTTTGCATGCGTTGTCCAGCATAGCAAAGGCCGGAGCGGGACGGGGCGGTGCGGCTCGCGGTTTTCAGCCCACCACACGCCCGTCGAGCGTGAGCATGCTCTGGGTCACATAGGTGGCGCTGCGCCGCTGCGGGTTGAAAGCAACACGGTAGCCGCCAACGTCCAGGGTGGTGCGCCGCTGGAATGCCGCAAGCGCGGACTGCCTTGTCAGCGCCCCCTCCATGTCGTTGAGCACCTCGAAGGTATAACGGGCGGCAATGTAGCCTGCCAGGCTGAGCGCAGCGGGCGGCTCATCGAACAGGCGATTGAGCGCATCGCGGTAGGCACGCACCACGGGCATGCTGGACGTAACCATGGGGACTGCCTGCGTCGCAATGACGGGTGTATTGCGTGCAGCCCCCATCTGGACCATGGTTTGAAGGTTGACGTCCGCCAGCGCCACCACGTAGCGTTGCCGCGCCTGTTTGTCCAGGCCCTGGGTGAATTGCGCCAGCTCGGGTGTGCCGCCCACAAAAAGCAGCACGGCCGGCGTGGTGCTGGTCAGTCGCTGGCCCAGCGCCTTGAGGTCGCCGTTGGCGCGGAAGGACTGCAGCTTCAGGCTCAAGCCGGCGGCGATGCGCTCCAGGTCTTCCCGGTCAAGCAGGTATTCGGGCTCGGCCGCATAGACGGCGCCGACTTCGGTCATACCCATGGTGGTGAGCGACCTGAGGGCGTGGCCGATCTGCTCCTGCCGCGCGGCAAAAATGGGGAAGGTGCGGTCGTCAATTTCCACCGACGAGTTCTGCAGCCAGGGCGCAGCATGCGCAATGCTGAAGTTGTCCTGACGCAGCTGTGTGGTTACCTGCGTGGCGACCGGGTCTCCAGCGCTGCCCGACAGCACCACGCATGAGGCGTTGTTACGCAATGCCAGCAGCGCTGCCTTGAGGCCGGCCGCGGTGCCGTCGACTTCGATCGACTGGTGCTGCACGGCCCGGCCGCGCACCCCGCCCTTTGCATTGATCTCCTGCCAGGCCGCACGCGAGCCGATCAGGAAGTCCTTGGAAACGTCCTGCTGTGTCGGGGACACGTCGACGATCTGCGCCACGGTGACGGGCCGCTGCGTCCCGGCAGCCTTGCCAGGCTGTGCGAACGAGGGCAGGGCGGCGCCGATCAGGCAGGCGGCGGCCGACTGGAGCGCGCGCCGGCGGCTCCGGTGTTCCGGATGAGGGAGCATGGGCCAGGACTTATCGGCTGGCGGGCGGCATCAGCACGCGGTCAACGGTATGTACGACGCCGTTGGTGGCCAGGATGTCGGGCGTCTGCACCATGGCGTCTTCCACGGTCACGAATTCGCCGGCCTTGGCCAGCGCCAGGTTGGCGCCCTGCGCTGTCTTGGCATTGCCCGGCTTGACGTCAGCGGCGACCACCTTTACGGGCAGCACGTGGTAGCTCAGCAGGTTCTTGAGCTTGGCCGGGTCGCGGGCCAGCTCATCCATGGTTTTGGCTGAAACGGCCTTGAAGGCGTCGTTCGTCGGCGCGAATACGGTGTAGGGGCCGGCGTCCTTGAGCATGGCCGACAGGCCGGCGTTGTGGACCAGGCCGTCCAGGGTGCTCAGTTGAGGATTGCGGGAGATGGTGTCGGCGACCGACACGGGCGCCGGGGCGGTGGTGGCGCAAGCGGCCAGAAGGGAAACGGCGGATGCAATGAAAAGGGTTTTGATATGGCGCATGGTGTCCTCCAGTGGTTTGACTTGGGCGCGAGCGTAGGCGCGCCGTGTGACAGCGCTGTGACTGCCGATGTCATACCGTTGTCACACAAGCTTCATAGAGTCGCGGCAACACCTTCAAACCTGATTCAACACCCGCTTCAACATCCGTGAGGAACCCAGCCATGAACACCCGCTCCCGCATCGCCGTTTTCGGCCTCGCCACCCTCTCTTTTGCCGGCATCGCCGCAGCGCAGGAAGTCACCGGCGCCGGCGCCAGTTTCCCCGCACCCCTGTATTCCAAGTGGGCCTCTGACTACAACAAGGCCACCGGCGTCAAGATCAACTACCAATCGGTGGGCTCTGGCGCCGGCCTGCGCCAGATCGAAGCCAAGACGGTTGACTTCGGCGCGTCGGATGCGCCCCTGAAGGACGAGGAGCTCAAGGCCAAGAACCTGGTGCAGTTCCCCACCGTCATCGGCGGTGTGATCCCCGTGGTCAACATCAAGGGCATCGCACCGGGCCAGCTCAAGCTCAACGGCCAGGTGCTGGGTGACATCTACCTGGGCAAGATCACCAAGTGGAACGACCCGGCCATCAAGGCCCTGAACGGCTCGCTGGCACTGCCCGACGCCGCCATCGCACCGGTGCGCCGTGCCGATGGTTCGGGCACCAGCTTCATCTTCACCAACTACCTGTCCAAGGTCAATGCCGAATGGAAGGCCAAGGTCGGTGAGGGCACAGCTGTCAACTGGCCTACCGGCGCCGGCGGCAAGGGCAACGAAGGCGTTGCCGCTTTCGTGGGCCGCCTGCCCAACTCGATCGGTTATGTCGAGTACGCCTACGTCAAGCAGAACAAGATGACCTACGCCATGCTGCAAAACGCCGCGGGTCAGTTCGTTGCCCCTGAAGATAACGCCTTCAAGGCCGCCGCAGCGGGAGCCGACTGGGCCAAGAGCTTCTACCAGATCCTGACCAACCAGCCCGGCGCACAAAGCTGGCCGATTACCGGCGCCACCTTCATCCTGATGCAGAAGACTCAGGACAAGCCGGCCCAGGCTTCGGCCGCACTGAATTTCTTCAACTGGGCCTACAAGAACGGCGACAAGACGGCTGACGACCTGGACTATGTGCCGATGCCTGCCGCCGTGAAGACCCAGATCGAGAAGGCCTGGGCTGAGATGAAGGACGGTTCCGGCAAGGTTGTGGCCGTCAAGTAACGCCCGCGGGTTTCATCGACAACAACTATGGAGGGGCCGCAGTGTCCTCTACACTCCCGGCCCATGAGGCCTCGTTTGATCTTTCCTCTTCGTCGCGAAGCAAGGGCTCGGAGCGCAGGATGAGCATGCCGCCTGCGGGCAGGCCGATGCGTGGTGGCGCTCTCGCCGACCGGCTGTTCGGCTGGGCAGCCAGGGGCGCGGCCCTCATCACGCTCGGGTTGCTGGCGGGCATCCTTTTCTCCCTTGTTGTCGGAGCGTGGCCTGCCATCGAGAAATACGGCCTCGGGTTCCTCGTCAACAAGGTCTGGGACCCGGTGAACAACGAGTACGGCGGCCTGGTGATGATCTACGGAACGATCGCCACGTCGCTCATCGCCCTGGTTATCGCCGTGCCGGTCAGCTTTGGCATTGCCCTGTTCCTGACGGAGCTTTCGCCGGCATGGCTCAAGCGCCCGCTTGGTACGGCGATCGAGCTGCTGGCGGCCGTGCCTTCCATCGTCTACGGCATGTGGGGCCTGCTGGTGTTCGGGCCGATCCTGGCAACCTACGTCCAGGGGCCCCTGCAGAGCCTGTTCTCCGGTGTGCCCTATCTAGGCGCGCTGGTATCGGGTCCGCCGGTGGGCATCGGCATCCTGTCGGCCGGCATCATCCTGGCCATCATGATCATCCCGTTCATCGCCTCGGTGATGCGCGACGTGTTCGACGTGACGCCGCCCATGCTCAAGGAATCCGCCTACGCGCTGGGTTCCACGACGTGGGAGGTGGTGTTCAAGGTGGTGCTGCCCTATACAAAGGCCGGCGTGGTCGGCGGCATCATGCTGGGGCTGGGCCGTGCGCTGGGCGAGACCATGGCAGTGACATTCGTCATCGGCAACTTCAACCAGCTTGACTCCCTCTCCCTGTTCCAGGCCGCCAACAGCATCACGTCGGCCCTGGCCAACGAGTTCGCAGAGGCGGCCGATGGCCTGCACCAGGCCGCGCTGATCTACCTGGGGCTGGTGCTGTTCTTCATCACCTTCGTGGTCCTGTCGCTGTCCAAGATCCTGCTGTCCCGCCTGCGCAAGAGCGAAGGAGCCAAGTCATGAGCACGACCGCGGAACGCCTGGTCCAGGCATCGCAGCAGAACGCGGCGCGCGAGGCCAAATTCGCCCAGCGCAAACGTGTCAACCAGTTCGCGCTGGCCATGTCGCTCGCCGCGATGGCTTTTGGCGTGTTCTGGCTGATCTGGATTCTCTGGGAAACCGTCCGCCTGGGCGTTGGTGGCCTGGCCTGGGCCACTATCACGCAGATGACGCCGCCTCCCAACGAAGTCGGCGGCATCGCCAACGCCATCTACGGTTCGTTCCTGATGGTGACGCTGGCGACCTTTGTGGCCACCCCCATCGGCATCATGGCCGGCATCTACCTGGCCGAATACGACACCAAAGGCTGGCTGGGCTCGCTGACGCGCTTCGTCAACGACATCCTGCTCTCTGCGCCGTCCATCGTGATCGGCCTGTTCGTCTACACGGTGGTGGTCGCGCGATACAAGTCCTACTCGGGCTGGGCTGGCGTGATCGCCCTGGCGCTGATCGTGATCCCGGTGGTGATTCGCACCACCGAAAACATGCTGATGCTGGTGCCGTCGGGGCTGCGCGAGGCTGCATATGCCCTGGGCGCGCCGAAGTGGAAGGTCATCATGAGCATCACGCTCAGGGCCGCCCGCGCAGGTGTCGTGACAGGCATTCTTCTTGCCGTCGCGCGCATTTCCGGCGAGACGGCGCCGCTGCTGTTTACTTCGCTCAACAACCAGTTCTGGACGTCCAGCCTGTCCGAGCCGATGGCCAGCCTGCCAGTGACCATCTTCAAGTTCGCCATGAGCCCCTATGAGAACTGGCAGCAACTGGCCTGGGCCGGCGTATTCCTCATCACCGCAGCCGTACTGGGCCTGAACATTCTCGCCCGCGTCCTGACGCGTACCAAGATCTGAAAGCCTGACCATGAACACGCTGACCGCCCACAACACGACGTCGAAAATCTCCGTCAAGAACCTGAACTTCTACTACGGCAAGTTCCACGCCCTCAAAAGCATCAACCTGGAAATTCCCGAGAAGAAGGTTACCGCCTTCATCGGCCCTTCAGGCTGCGGCAAGTCCACGCTGCTGCGCACCTTCAACCGCATGTACGAGCTGTACCCGGAGCAGCGCGCCGAGGGCGAGATCCTGCTCGAAGGCGAGAACCTGCTGACATCGAAGAAGGACGTCGCGCTGATCCGCGCCAAGGTCGGGATGGTGTTCCAGAAGCCCACGCCGTTCCCGATGTCCATTTACGACAACATTGCTTTTGGCGTGAAGTTGTTCGAGAACCTCAACGCCACCGACATGGACGACCGCGTCGAATGGGCGCTGCGCAAGGCGGCGCTCTGGACCGAGGTGAAGGACAAGCTGGATCAAAGTGGCGCCGGTCTTTCGGGCGGGCAGCAGCAGCGGCTTTGCATAGCCCGTGGCATCGCCATCAAGCCGGAGATTCTCCTGCTGGACGAACCCTGCTCGGCGCTGGACCCGATTTCGACCGCGAAGATCGAGGAACTGATTGCCGAACTCAAGAACGACTACACGGTGGTGATCGTCACCCACAACATGCAGCAGGCCGCGCGCTGCAGCGACTTCACCGCCTACATGTACCTGGGCGACCTGGTCGAGGTGGGCGCAACGGAAGACCTGTTCTTCAAGCCCAAGCGCAAAGAGACGGAAGACTACATCACCGGCCGCTTCGGCTGAGCCAGGAGAACAACATGCCAGACAAGCACCTTTCCACCCAGTTCGACAGCGAACTCAACGGCGTATCCTCGCGCGTGATGGAACTCGGCGGCCTCGTCGAGTCGCAGATCCGCCAGGCGGTCTACGCACTGTCGCAGTTCAGCGCCGAAGCCGCCGACCAGGTGGCTGAAATCGAGAATCGCGTCAATGCCATGGAAGTGGACATTGACCGCGAGCTGTCTTCCATCATTGCCCGCCGCCAGCCCACGGCACGCGACCTGCGCCTTCTGATCGCCATTTCCAAGACGACGGCCAACCTGGAGCGGGTGGGCGACGAGGCGAGCAAGATCGCGCGCATGGTCAAGTCCATCATCCAGAGCGGCTCGGCCCGTGCGCTGCCGGCGTCCGAGCTTCGCGTTGCCGCTGACCTGGCCTCGGGCCTGCTGCGCAAGGCGCTGGACGCCTTTGCCCGGCTGGACACGGCTACCGCGGTGTCCATCCTCAAGGAAGACGACGCCATCGACAAGGAATTCGACGGCTTCGTGCGCAAGCTCATCACTTACATGATGGAAGATCCGCGCACCATCTCGCCCAGCCTGGACCTGCTGTTTCTGGCCAAGGCCATCGAGCGCATCGGCGACCACGCCAAGAACATCGCGGAGTTCATCATCTACGTCGTCAAGGGCGCGGACGTGCGCCATACTTCGATGGAAGAAATCGAGTCAGCAGTCCAGTGAAGCAACAGCCACGAGTCCTCATCGTTGAAGACGAACCCTCGATCGCCGAGCTGATCGCCGTCAACCTGCGCCACAACGGCTTCCAGCCGGTGTGGGCGGAAGATGGCACCTCGGCCCAGCGCGAGCTCGACGCCGTGCTGCCTGACGCCATCCTGCTCGACTGGATGCTCCCGGGCCAGAGCGGACTGGCGCTGGCGCGCAAGTGGCGCGGCGACGCGCGTACCAAGGCCGTGCCCATCCTGATGCTGACCGCGCGCGGTGACGAGCCCGACAAGGTGGCCGGGCTCGACGCCGGCGCCGACGACTACATCACCAAGCCGTTTTCCACCCAGGAAATGCTGGCCCGCATCCGCGCCGTGCTGCGCCGCCGTGCGCCCGAGCAGGTCAGCGACAGCGTGGCCATCGGCGACCTGGCGCTGGACGCTGCGACGCACCGTGTTGCATGGCGCAGCCAGCCGCTGAAAGTCGGGCCTACCGAGTTCAAGCTGCTGCACTACTTCATGAAGCACCCGGAGCGCGTGCACAGCCGCTCGCAGCTGCTTGACAAGGTGTGGGGCGACCACGTCTTCATCGAGGAGCGCACGGTGGACGTGCACGTCAAGCGCCTGCGCGAATCGCTGGGCGATGCCGGCACCATGGTGGAAACCGTGCGTGGCGCGGGCTACCGGCTCACCGCCCAGGTGTGAAGGCGCTGCAGCTATTGCTGCGTGCTAAGGTCTTGCCATGCTGACGCGCATTCTTGTCCTGGGCCTGCTGGCCGCGCTTGCCGCTGCCGCCGCCGCCTGGCTGTGGGGTCTCCAGTTCGCCGCCATCGCGGCGCTTGCCGTGGTGCTGCTGCGCCTGCTGCTGGACCAGCGGCGCGCCCGTCAGCTACTTTCTGCGTTGCGTACCGACACCCTTCATGCCCTGCCGCAACGCGCGGGTGCACCCTGGGGCGAGCTGTCGCAGCGCATCGTGCGCCTGTTGCGCGAGCGGGAGAGCCGGCTGTCGCAGAGCGAAGCGCGGCTGCAGCAGTTCCTCGTGGCACTGGAAGATTCGCCCAACGGCGTGGTGCTGCTCGATGACAAGGGCCGGATCGAATGGTGCAACCAGACGGCGGCGCGCCATTTTGGTTTCGACGCCCGCCGCGACCTGTTGCAGTACATCGGCAACCTGGTACGCGACCCGGCGTTTGCCGCCTATATGGCCTCGTGGAACTACAGCCGCGACGTGGTGCTGACAGTCGCCGCCGATGCGTCGGTGCCGCTCAGGCTCTCGGTGCAGGCGCACCCCTATGCCGGCAACCGCCGCCTGCTGCTCAGCCGCGACGTCACCGCCGTGGAGCAGGCCGAGGCGATGCGGCGCGACTTCGTGGCCAATGTGTCGCACGAGATCCGCACGCCGTTGACCGTGCTGGCGGGTTTTGTCGAGACACTGCGGACGCTGGAGCTCGAGGAGGCCGACCGCAGCCGCTACCTGGGCCTGATGGCGCAGCAGGCGCTGCGCATGCAGACCCTGGTAAGCGACCTCTTGACGCTGTCAAAGCTTGAAGGCAGTCCGCCCCCGGGTGTGGGCGAGTGGACGCCCATGGATGCCCTGTTGGCGCACAGCGAGCAGGAGGCCCGTGCGCTGTCGGCCGCGTTGGGCAAGACGCACGAGCTGCGGATGCCGGCACCGGCCGGTGACGAGATTTCAGGCGCGCAGAGCGAGCTGCTCAGTGCCATGTCCAACCTGGTGAGCAACGCGGTGCGCTACACGCCCACGGGCGGCTCCATCGACGTGGGCTGGCATGTGGCGCCCGACGGAAGGGGAGAGTTCTCGGTGCGTGACAGCGGCCCGGGCGTCGCGCCGGAGCACATCGCCCGCCTGACCGAGCGCTTCTACCGGGTGGACCGCAGCCGTTCGCGCGAGACCGGCGGCACCGGCCTGGGGCTGGCCATCGTCAAGCACGTGGTGCAGCGGCACGGCGGCGAGCTGCGCATCGAAAGCACGCCGGGCGCGGGCTCGACTTTCAGCATCCAGTTTCCGGCCAGCCGGCTGCGCGCGGGTGCCCTCAGGCAGGCTGCCGCCGGGCCTGCACAGCCCGCAATAACAGCAAAGTAAAAGCGAACGAGGTCAGCGCCAGCGCCAGCGCGCCGGCCGACCAGAAGGCAGACGGTTGCGGCATCGGCGCGAAGCCGGCAAGGCCGCGGTAGGCCAGTACATAGCCGCCGCCCAGTCCCACACCCCAGAGCAGCACGCAATAGACCACCAGCGAAGCAACAGCAATGCCGTAGCTGCGCAGCAGGAACACACAGACCGCCTGCAGCGCATCGGCCAGGTGGTAGCCCGCCACCCAGAGCAGCAGGCCGGCAGACATGGCGGCCACCGCGGCATTGCCGCCCGCGTAAAAGGCCGCCAGCTGGTTGTGGGCCAACGCCAGGGCAGCTGCGCTGCACAACGCCAGGAGCAGTGTCAGCTTGATGCCTGTGCGCAGGGCCAGCCGCGCGTTGCGGTCGTCGCCCGCGCCCAGCCAGTAGCTCACCCGCGCACTCGTGGCGATGCCCAGCGACAGCGGCATCATGTACAGCACGCCGGTGAGGTTCGACGCGATCTGGTGGCTGGCTGCGGCGACGGAGCCGAGCCGGGCGATGAAAAGTGCCATCAGCGTGAACGAGGTGACTTCCACCAGGATGGCCAGCGCCGTCGGCACGCCCAGCCGCGCAAAGCCGCGTATCGCGTGCCAGTCAGGGCGCTCCAGCGCCTGCCAGATGCGGTAGGGCCGGTACATGGGCTGGGTGCGCAGCAGGAAGACACACATGGCCAGCAGCACCAGGTTGACGGCCAGCGTGGCCCAGGCGCAACCAGCCAGGCCCATGGCCGGGACGCCCAGCCCGCCGAAGGCAAACCAGATCGACAGCGGCACCTTCAGCGCCAGCGAGCCGATCTGCAGCCAGGTGATCAGCACCGGCTTGCCCAGGCTCTGGTTGAGCGTGGCGAACATGCGAAACAGCAAGGCCGCAGGCACGGCCAGGGCCAGGATGGCGAGGTAGTTCTCCACGTCGTCCCTGAGTTCTGGCGGCACCTCGGTCCAGCGCAGCAACGGCCCCGGCGACAACAGTGCCACCACGCCCACCACCATCGCTGCCATGCTGATGTAGAGCGCCTGGCGTACCGAGCGACCCAGGTCCTGGGCCCGGCCAGCGCCGCGCAGCTCGGACCACACCGGCAGCTGGGCCTGGATCATCCCGGTGAGCGCGATGAAGACGCTGATGTAGACAGCCGATCCCACCGACAGGGCTGCCAGGGCTTCGACCGAGAAGCGACCGGCCACCAGCGTATCGGTCACGCCGAAGGCCATGACAGCGAACTGGCCGACCAACACGGTGCCGGCATGCCGCGCGATGGTCCGCAGCTCCGACACTTACTGGCCTCGCCGCCGGAACAGCAGCAGGGTGTCCCTGGCGTCGCCGGGCCGGCGCACCGTGCCACGCATGACCCACTGCCGCGTGTCGGTTACGAGCGACAGCGTCTGCAGGTCCTCGGCATCGACAATCAGCCAGGGGCAGGCGGCCTGAAGAGCCACCGGCTGGAGCTGCAGCTGCCCATGGTGCTGGAAGGCCGCGACCTGGGTGGGGCTCAGGCCATGGACCTCGACGCAGCCCGGCGTGTCGATCTGCCTGACCATGGACTTGACCATCGGCGCGTAGCTGCGGGCAAAGTCCAGCAGCGGCAGCCACAGCGTCATCAGCAGCAGCCAGCTCAGGGCAGCGCCGCCGGCGGGCAGCACCAGGCTTTTCCAGATGGCGGCGCGGTGCCGGCCGGCACGCCATTTCACCAGCCAGGCCCAGGCCAGCGTAGCGGCCAGCGCGATCAGGAAGGCCAGCAGCGAAAAGCTGGGCTCGAACCCGGGCGCGAGCTTGGTCACGTTGGCCGCTGGCTTGGCCGGAAAGCCGGTTTGCATGGAGATCCAGACCACCCAGATCACCAGCGCACAACCGCTGAAAAACAGCAGGGTGAACCAGTCGATCAGCGCGGCGGCGCTGCGCCCGAAGGTGGGCAGGGCAAAGGCCGCCAGTGCGGCCAAGGCCGGCAGGCCCAGCAGCAATGAACGGTCTGACGATGGCGTGGCCAGCGTGGTGATGACCGCGACTGCGGCGAACCACAGCGGC
>CALRME020000037.1:0-11103 GCA_943369045.1 Sphingobacterium thalpophilum | reverse complement strand
GCGGCCGCTCGGGCGGCTGGAGCTCGGGCAGCGGCGGAGGCGGCGGCTGGAGCAGTGGTTCGAGCAGCGGCGGCGGATTCAGCTCGGGCGGTGGCGGCGACTTTGGCGGCGGCGGCGCGTCGGGGGACTGGTGAGATGAAGCAAGGGTTCATCAAGCGTTTGTTCAGGCACCGTTGGCTCGACGAGGACGACACGCGCAAAGCCATCCCGCCCGACATGACCAGGCGCCTGGCCGAGCGCGTGGCCGCCAGCGAAAAGCGCCACAGCGGCGAAATACGCATCTGCGTGGAAGCCGGCCTGCCCACCAGCTACCTGTGGCGCGGCGCCACGGCCCGCGAGCGCGCGGTCACGCAGTTCGGCAAGCTGCGCGTGTGGGACACCGAGCACAACAACGGCGTGCTGATCTACCTGCTGCTGGCCGAACGCGCCATCGAGATCGTCGCCGACCGCGGCATCGACAGGCACGTGAGCGCGCAGGAGTGGCAAGCCATGGTCGCCCGCATGAGCGAAGCCTTCAGAGAAGGCCAGTTCGAAGACGGCCTGACCCAGGCCCTGGGCGAAGTCTCGGCCCTGCTGGTGCAGCACTTTCCGCTGGGGGCGGGGGAAGCGGACCGGAATGAGTTGCCGGATGAGCCGGTGTTGGGGTAGCGTCTGCGCGCAATCTAGGTCGATTGCGCGAGGATCCATTTCGCTCTCCAGTCCATTGACTTAAACGACTTGGACATTTGTGGCGGACTTTATTCTTTTAAAAGCACAGTGGCTTGAGCAACTGTGTGGCCCAGGAGAGAACTCTGTTCGCAATCAAGTAATTCGCGCGTGTCGCGATGCCGCCTTCTTCTCCACGGTCAATGAGCTCAGAAGAAGGGCTCCAAAAGAGCGACAGCCAAATGCTCAGTGGATGGAAATGTTCGTTCTGGGCTACGCAATTCGCCAAGTCGCAACTATCAGGCGTCTGGTTGATCCTCGGAGAGACGTGTCATCTTTGAGGAGGGTTGTCGACTCGATGATTACAAATCGAAAGCTGCTGACCAGAGAAAATGTTGTTGGGTATGACGGAACGCCAATTGATTCAGCGCTGGCTTGGAAGACGTATGAAGCCTCCATTGATTTAGATGAGGCTAACCGTACAGGGCAAGGAGGAGATGCCTTGCTCCTTCAGCGTTGGTCAGATTCAGATTTTCGAAACAAGTCGTTTGATCGAATCGCAGACTTTGGAGAAGACGGAGTACGAAACGCAAGGGATCGAGTGTCCAAGCTCCTACTTGAACGAATGCGTAACTCGATGGACATCGCCGCGGTCATTCGCACAAAGAATTTCGTCAACAACTATGTGGCTCACGCGAGTGCGCGAGTCGACCCGAACGATACCGAAACGCGCCCCACGTTCAATGACATCGAAACGTCCCTCCGCACGTTGACACATCTCCACGCGTTTTTACTGGGTCCGGTTCTGTACCACTTGTCTGGCACTGTCGTGCCGGTTCCTCAGTACGACAATCTGGTCAATCTCGATCTCGCCATGATCGATAGTGATCAGATGAATGTTGCCAGAGCTGTGTGGAGGGAAAAATCAGCTGCCATTGATGCGTGGGCTAACGACGGCGACACGCGCGCTTCAATTGCGGCCCTAAGTAGGCACCATCGGAAAGCGTCGCCGGCGGGCGCTCTCTAAGGAAGCTCAGGTACCAGAGAGCTATCCGTGTACCTCCCCAGCCCTTTTCGCCCCACAACCCGCACCCATCCTGCTTGAGCGCTTTCCGCAACTAGACTCCCCCAGATGCAACTCGCCTGGCCCGCCCCCCAATACCTGCGCTCCTACTGCGATGCCCTTGAGCGCGGCTGGTCACCGAACAACATGCGGGCCGAGGCCGGACAGGAGGAGCTGCGCGCGATCCGCGCGAACCCGGATGCGTTCTTTGCCGAGATCGTCAATTTCCACGGCGGCGGCCAAGGCGTGAAGCTGTCCGATGGCAGCGTGGTGCCGCGCCTGCCGGGGTACCGCAAGTGGCTGTGGGACGGCGAGTTCTGCGGCAGCATCCAGCTGCGCTGGCAGGAGGGCACGCCCGAGCTGCCTGCCTACTGCCTCGGCCACATCGGCTACAGCGTGGTGCCGTGGAAGCATCGCCAGGGCTACGCGACGAAGGCGCTGGCGCTGCTGCTGCCCGAAGCGCGCTCGCGCGGGCTGCCTTATGTGGAGCTCACCACCTTGCCGGACAACCTCGCCTCGCAGAAGGTCATATTGGCGAACGGCGGCGTGTTCATCGAAGAGTTTGAAAAGCCGCCTGAGCTGAGTGGCGGGGCTGAGTTGCGCTATCGCATCGCGCTGTGAGCATCCAGCAGCGCCGATCGCTGTGAACGACTTCACCAACTTCTCGCTTGGGCCGTTTCGTCATCTTTGAAACAATCGGACGTAAAAGGGAGGAGCTATGGCGAAAAAAACAAAGGCGGAGATAGAGGCGAACAAGGCGCGTCTGGCGGCGGCCGCGGCGGCGGCCCAGGAGCGGATCCGGCGGCAAGTGGAGCAGGAGCGCCTTGACAACGCAGCCCGGCGCGCTGCCGCTGCGCTCGCCTCACAGCAAGCGCAGTTGCTCGCAACCCAGAGGGCAGAAGTTGTTTCCGGCTATGTGCGAACCAACAACGCGGCGGTGCAAGCCATCGCGACCCAGGTGTTGCTCCTGCGGACTCAAAACCCCCTGGTGCAAGGCATCAACGCAGGCAACAACGCGGTCGGCAATACGGCGGGCGGCACCGGCAACCCGATCGCCATCACGATCCCCGCCAATGACTACGGCATCACGGTCGCAGATGTCGCGCCGCGCATGACCGGCTTCGACAACTCCGACTCCGGCGTTTTCAAGTTCAGGGTGTCAGGCGTGCTGGTTCACGGCGCCTGAGACGCAAGCACATTCCGCGCGCCTTCCCGGCCTTTTTCGGCCCGCAAGGCTCATGGATACTGCTTTCAGCCTTCGCCCGCCGGCATGAATCGCGCGGCCAGTGCTTCGCGGTACGGGTAGTACTTGAAGAACGGTTTCGCCTCCTCCAGCGTGCGCGCCACCGAGGGGCGCGTGAGCAGCCGCTCGAAGTACGCGGCCAGGCGGCTGTGCTCCGGTCCCAACGGCAGCAGCGTGATCGCATAGAAAAGCGAAGGCGCCGCCGTGCAGTCCGCCATGGTGAATTGCGCGCCTGCCATCCACGCGCGCCCCTCCAGCTTTTGCTCCAGCAGGCCATAGGCCATGGCCAGCGTGGCGCGGGCCTTCTCCACCGTCATCGCGTCGCGGTCAGCCTCCGCGCGCAGCCGGTCGGCCACAATCGCCTGCATGGGCGTCATCACATACAGGTCGACCAGGCGGTCCATCAGGCGCACTTCCAGCGCCGCTTCCGCGTCCGTGGGCAGCAGCGTCTGCCCGGCAGGCGCGTGGTGCTGCGCCAGGTACTCCATGATGATGCTGGTCTCGGGCACAACGCGGCCCTCGTCGATCAGCAAGGGCATCTTGCCGGTGGGCCAGAGCGCGATGAAGTCGCTGCGCTCCTTCTCGTCGCCGAGGTTGAGCTGGTGCGGCTCAAACGCGATCGCCGTGTCGTACAGCGCGATCAGCACCTTGTGGCAGTGCGAGGACAGGGGGTGAAAGTAAAGCTGCAAGGCCATGAAGCGCGGTCCTGATGGGTTTCTCTGGTCCCGAGTATGGCGAGAAACTCTCAGGACGCCAAGCAGTGCTGGCGCGCCTTCCCGGCCATTTTCGGCCTGCAGGGCGCGCGGATGCTGCTTAGTGATGGTCGCCCCAAGGCCCGCCCCAGACTGGCATCTGGCTAGCACCCATCACGTGCGCCTGCGCACCGGCAGCAGGCGGATGCAGCTCGGACGACGCGCTGCATCCGCAGGCCAGGCCGGTGAACACAATAAACAGGAAGACGATCTTCAGCATGGTGCGCCCCTTTCGTGTGACGCTGAAGCGGTGCAACTCCCGTGCCGCGGATCGGGAAGGGTTGTTTTGACTGCAATGCAGGTAATCCTCCAGCACAAGCTCAGCAGTGGCGATTTCCCTAGAATTTGGGCGATGACCTCTGCCAATGAGCCCGGGCAAGCCCGCATCTTTAGCCGCACCTGGGCGGTGATGCCCGACCTGATGTGCGTGATCGACGAAGACGGCGTGTTCGAGGACGTCAACCCGGCCTGGACCACGATGCTGGGCTGGTTGCCCGATGATCTGCTGGGCCACGCGTTCCCGGAATTCCTGCACCCCGAGGATGTGCGTGTCTCGCAGGAAGAGTTCGCATCGCTGCGCGCAGGCGACCCGGTACTGCGCTTTGAAAACCGTTACCGCTGCAAGGACGGCAGCTACCGCTGGCTGTCCTGGGTCGGCGTGCCCGAAGGCGAGAAGTTCTACTGCACCGCGCGCGACATCAGCAGCGACAGGGCCGCGGCCGAGGAGCGTTCACGCCTGTGGGCCCTGTCCGAAGACATGCTGGCCCGCGCCAACTACGACGGCATGATGACCGCGGTCAATCCCGCCTGGACGGCGGTGCTGGGCTTTTCGCAGGAAGAGCTGCTCACCCGACCTTATGTGGACTTCATGCACCCGGAGGACGCCGGCGTGACCATTGCCGCGCTCGAGTCCATGGGCCGCACCGGCCAGCCCACCCGGTTTGAAAATCGCATCAAGACCATCGACGGCCGCTGGAAGCTGATCGGCTGGACCGTGTCGCCCGAGCCCGAGGGCGTGAACTTCATCGCCGTGGGGCGAGACCTCAGCGAGCTGCTGGCGGCGCAGGAGGCTTTGCGCCAGGCCCAGAAGATGGAAGCGGTGGGCCAGCTCACTGGTGGCATCGCGCACGACTTCAACAACCTGCTCAACGGCATTTCGCTCAATCTCGAAATGGTGTCGCGGCGCGCGGCGCTCGGCCAGGTGGAGGCCCTGGAAAAATACATCACCATGGCGCAAGCCTCGGTCAAGCGTGGCGCTACGCTGACGCAGCGGCTGCTGGCCTTTTCGCGCCGGCAGACGCTGGACCCGAGGCCGGTGGATGTGAACCGCCTTGTTGCGGGCGTGGAGGAGCTGGTGCGCGCGACCGTGGGCCCGTCGGTGCATGTGGAAGTGGTGGGCGCGGGCGGCCTGTGGCCCGTCAACATCGACGCCTCGCAACTTGAGAACTCGCTGCTCAACTTGTGCATCAACGCCCGCGACGCCATGCTTCCCGACGGCGGCCGCCTGACGATTGAGACAGCCAACAAGTGGCTCGATGAACGCGCCGCGCGCGAGCGGGACGTGCCGCCCGGCCAGTACATATCGGTCTGCGTGACCGATACAGGTTGCGGCATGTCGCCCGAAATCATCGCGCGTGCCTTTGACCCCTTCTTCACCACCAAGCCGCTGGGCCAGGGCACGGGCCTGGGCCTGTCCATGGTCTACGGCTTCGTCCGCCAGTCGGGCGGCCAGGTGCGCGTCTATTCAGAAGTGGGCCAGGGCACCACCATGTGCCTGTACTTGCCGCGCTTTTCGGGCGCCGTGAACGCGCCCGAAGACGCCAGGCAGGAGGATATCGCCACCGGCGACGGTGAGGTGATCCTGGTGATCGACGACGAGGAAGCGATCCGCGTGGTGGTGGCCGAGTCGCTGGAGCTGGCCGGCTACCGCGTGCTGCAGGCCGACAGCGGCCCCTCAGGGCTCAAGCTGCTGCAGTCGGACCAGCGCGTTGACCTGCTGGTGACCGACGTGGGCCTGCCCGGCGGCATGAACGGCCGGCAGGTGGCCGATGCGGCGCGAACTGTCCGCCCCGGGCTCAGGGTGCTGTTCATCACCGGCTACGCCGAGAATGCGGCAGTGGGCAACGGCCACCTGGACGCCGGCATGCACGTGCTGACCAAGCCGTTCGAGATCGCCGCGCTGGCGGCCAAGATCGACGAACTGCTGGAGCACTGAGAAGCTGCATGTCAAAAGACATGGCCACACGCGCAGCTGGATGTCGGGTCTAATTCCCAATGCCCGCCAACAAGGTTCCCCGATGACCGTACTCAAGCGCAACAACGTCCACGTCTCGGGCCAAGGCTCCACCACCATGTTCCTGGCCCATGGGTTTGGCTGCGACCAGAACATGTGGCGGCTGCTCGAACCCACCTACTCAAGGCGCTATCGCACCGTGCTGTTCGACCTGGTGGGATCGGGCAACTCGGACCTTGCCACATATGACCGCCAGAAGTACAGCAGCCTGCACGGCTACGCCAGTGACGCGGTCGAGATCGCGCGCGAGTTCGGCAGCGACCGCAACATCTTTGTCGGGCATTCGGTCAGCGCCATGATCGGCATGCTGGCCGACCTGCAGGCGCCCGGCCTGTTCGCCGCGCACGCCATGGTCGGCCCCTCGCCCTGCTACATCAACGACGGTGACTATGTGGGCGGCTTCAGCCGCGAAGACATCGACGGCCTGCTGGAGACGCTGGAAAGCAACTACCTCGGCTGGTCGAGCAACATGGCGCCGGCCATCATGGGCGCACCGGAACAGCCGGAACTGGCAACGGAACTGACCAACAGTTTCTGCCGCACCGACCCGGAGATCGCCAAGCAGTTCGCCCGTGCCACCTTCCTGTCGGACCACCGGCAGGAGCTGGCCCGCCTGCAGACGCCGGCGCTGATCCTGCAGTGCAGCGACGACATCATCGCGCCGGTGGCCGTGGGCGAGTACATGCAGCGCACGCTGCCGCGCGGCACGCTCAAGGTGATAGAAAACGTGGGGCACTGCCCCCACCTGAGCGCCCCGGGCGCCAGCACCGACGCGATCAACGAGTTCCTGGCGGAACAGGGCCTTTGAGCGGCGGCGACACCCTGTTCGAGAGCGCGGCCTGCGGCCTGGCCCGCACCACCGCGGACGGCACATTTGTGCACGTCAACCGCACCTTCTGCGACTGGGTCGGCTACACGCCCGGCGAGCTGTGCGGCCAGCGCAAGCTGCAGGACCTGCTGACCATGGGCGGGCGCATCTTCCACCAGACGCACTGGCAGCCGCTGCTGCAGATCCAGGGCTCGATCTCGGAGGTAAAGCTGGAGATCGTGCACCGCGACGGCCACAAGCTGCCGATGGTGATGAACGCCATCGGGCGCAAGACCGATGAAGGCATCCAGCACGACGTCGCCCTGTACGTGGCGCGCGACCGCGACGCCTACGAGCGCGAGCTGGTGCAGTCGCGCAAGAAACTGGAAGCGCTGGTGGCCGAGGCCACGCGGCTGCAGGAAGCTTTGCAGGACCGGGCGCTGTTCGCCGAGCAGATGGTCGGCATCGTCAGCCACGACCTGCGCAACCCGCTGTCGACCATCCAGATGGGTGCGGCGTTGCTCTCGCGCGGCGAAGCCAGTGCCAACCAGGTGCGGGTGCTGGGACGCGTCTCGCGTGCGGCCGACCGCGCCAACCGGCTCATCATCGACCTGCTGGACTTCACGCAGGCACGTATGGGCAAGGGCATCTCGGTTGCGCCGCGCCCGATTGACCTGCGCGCCACGGTGTCCGAAGTGATCGAAGAGCTGGCGCTGGCATACCCGGGCCGCAAGCTGGTCCACCAGCACGAAGGCGGTTGCCACTGCACGGCCGACGCCGACCGCCTGTCGCAGCTGGTGGGCAACCTGGTCTCCAACGCCATGGCCTACGGGCAGGGCGATGGCGTCGTCACCGTGAGCTCGGGTGTGGACGAGGCGGGCGCCTGCGTGGTGGCTGTCCACAACCGGGGCACGCCCATCGCGCAGCCGGTGCAGGCCATGCTGTTCCAGCCCATGGTCCGCGGACCGGGTGAGGCGCATGCGGGCAGCAGCGTGGGTCTGGGCCTGTTCATCGTGTCCGAGATCGCCAAGGCGCACGGCGGCGCCGTGTCGGTGGAATCGTCGGCGGAACAGGGCACGACGTTCAAGGCCGTGTTCCCGGGCGGCTAACGCCGCGCGAACATCGGCTGGTCGTAGTGCGCCACGCGCGTCTGCCTGCGGCGGATGCAGACTTCGATGAACTGGTAGAGCATGGCCGCCGTGGGCGCGGCGATCCAGGTCTCGCCCACGGGCATGCGCAGGATCTCGCGGCCGGCGTCTTCCGAAGGGTCGAGCAACGGCGCATCAGGCCGCATGAACTCCGTGACCGGAATACGGTGCACGCTGGCGACTTCACCGGGGTTGGGTTGCAGCGTGCGCGCGCTGCCGGCCCAGACGATGACCGGCGTGATGACGAAGCCGGAGCGGGTTTCGTAGTCGTCCAGGGTGCCCAGGATGTGGTCGGCGGTCAGCTCGAGCCCCACTTCCTCGTGCATCTCCCGCAGCGCCGCTACTTCGGGCGTTTCGCCCGGGTCGATGCGCCCGCCGGGCAGGGCCCACTGGCCGGCGTGGCTGGTCATCGCCGCCGCGCGGCGCGTCAGCAGCACGGCGGCATTGCGGCTCCAGCTTGCCGGTGCGGCGATGCCGTCAAGCGCGGCGCCTTCGCCTTCGTCGATCAGCGCCAGCGCCACCGCAGCAGCGCGCTGCGTGCCAACGGGAACGCGGCGCACCTCGAAGGCCGCGAGGCGGCTTTGCACCTGGTCGCGCAGGGTGGCATCTAGAAGCATCCGGGCATTCTGGCAGGCGCGCCGGGCTTACCCGCGCCGGCTCATGAACTCGAACATCGCGTTGCGCGTGTGCTTGATGTGGTCGCGGTGGTAGCGCAGCCCGCCGAACTGGTGGAACAGCGCGGCGTGGTGCCAGTTGATGAAGGGCCCGGGCGACTGCAGCTGCTTCAGGGTCTGGAACTTGGAGCTGAGCCACTGCTGGGCGACACCGATGTCGCGGTCCGAGCTTTGACCCATGCTGGTGGTGTAGACCGTCTTGCTCAGGCCCTTGAACAGCTCGGCCTGGCCCAGCATCTCGTCGTAGCAGCGCAGCATCTCCGATTCGGAATACGGCAGGCAGTGGCCCAGGCCGCAGCCCCAGTCCGAAAGGTACTTCTCGGTCAGCATGCGCACCACCTTGCCCGGCGCGTTGAACACATTGGGACCGTTGCCGCCTATGTAGTTGCCGGCGTTGCCCACCAGCGTGGCATGGCGCCCGGGCATCGGGTAGATGGTTGACTTGACGCCCAGCGCGAAGCTGGGCAGCGTGGCCGCGAAGCCCAGCGAGCGCTCGTCGCGCGCATAAAAGGCCACGTAGTTCTTCACGTTGGCCGGGATCGAGGTGCGGTGCTGCTGGAAGTTGCCGGTGCCCGGCACCGGGTCGACGGCGATGATGTTGAGCGGCAGGTGCTTGAGCACCGGGTCGGCGGCCAGCGCGTTGGCAAACATGTGCGTGGTGACGGCGCCGCGGCTCCAGCCCACGGCATTGATGGCGGTCACGGGCTTGGCCTTGCGGAAGATCTTGATCTTCTGCATCTGCAGCTCCTGCTGCGTCACCTTGCGGTTGGGCATGACCACGTCCATGGCGTCGAAATCGATCTCGGCATCGGGGATGGGAATGCCGGCCTGCTTGAGCACCCGGTAGTTCAGCTCGGTCAGCTGCTTGCGGCTCCACTTGGCCTGGCCGTGGATCATGGCCAGCGCATGCGCCACGTTCTCTTCCCAGCCCTTGCCGGTGGAGACGCCTTGCCAGCCCTTGTAGTTGCCCGGCGTGACGAATTTTTCGTCTTCCTGGTAGTTGCCGCTGCCCGGGCCATCGGCAATCATCCAGTCGACGAACTCCATGGCCGTGCAGTGCCGCGCCAGCGTGGAGATCAGCTCACCCGAGTGGTAGTCGCCATTGGCGAAGTCGAAGCTGTTCGAACCCGTGCCGCAGAAGAATGCCGTGAAGACTGCCATGGGACCTCCCCCGTGATGCCTTGCGATGGAGCCGGACTTTACACCGTGCGTGCGACCAGGGCCGCCACTTATACTGCCCGCACACACTTGCCAGGAGACGCCATGCCGCAGCAGCAGGAGGGGCTTGATGTCGCGATTGTCGGCGCCGGAATCGGCGGGGTGATCGCGCTGTACTACGCGCGAAGGGCCGGCTTGCGGGCCCGCGTGTTCGACGCGCAGCCCGGCGCTGGCGGCCTGTGGCGGCAGCTGCCGGCCTGGCAGGACATCCAGATCGCCGCCGCGGACTGGACGCTGGGCGACCTGCCGCTGGCCGGCACCTTCCAGCCGCAGATCGTCGCCAACATCCAGGCCTGGGTCGACCGCTTCGGCCTGGCCCCTGACATCTCGTATTCCACGCCTGTGCGCGCCACCCCCCGGCCGGGCGGCTGGACGCTGGCCACCCCCGAGGGGGACGTGGCCGCCACGCACCTCGTCGCAGCCACGGGCGCACACAACCGGCCTTTCATTCCGCCGGTGCGGCGCATCGACAGCGAACTGCCGGAACACCATTCCGCCGCGCTCGCGGACCCGGCCATCCTGGCCGGCAAGTCGGTTCTGGTCGTTGGTGCGGGCGCGTCGTCGCTAGACCTGCTGGACCTCGCGCTGCAACACGGTACCCGCGAGATTGCATGGGCACACCGTGGGCTGCGCTGGTTCACGCCCACGCGCAAACCCAAGGCCGTTGCCGGCAGCGTGCGCGACCTGTCGCGGCTGCAGGCGTCGGGCATGACGCCCGCGCAGCAAAGCGCCGCCATTGAGAGCGACCTGCGCGGGCGCTACGCAAAGTTCGCCCTGCAGGGCATCGTGCCGCCGTATCCATTCGACATCCTGCACCAGCAGCTGATCCCCGGGCGGCACCGCATGATCGAGCAGTTTGCGTCGATCCGGCGCATCGCGGCAGTGCCGGAGTTGATAGAAGGAAATACGGTGAAGCTGTCGGACGGCGCAACCGTCCAGCCGGACATGGTGCTCTGGGGCACGGGCTACACCGCCGACCTTTCCTGGCTGGACGTCCCCGCGCTCGCTGCAGTGCGCAGCACACACGACCTGCGCCAGCGCTGCGGCGGCGCCTTCCGCAGCCTCGACGCGGCGCAGCTCTACTTTCTGGCCGTCGGCCTGGACGGCGTCGGCTCGACCTCGTTCGCGTTTTCTCTATTGAGCCGCAGCATCATGTCGCACATCCGGGGCACCGCGGACCTGGGGCTGGAGCCGGTCACGCACAACCTCAACCACTTCGACCTGGTTCCCTATCTCGCGGCGCGGGACCCCGCGAGCTT
>CALRME020000036.1:0-11278 GCA_943369045.1 Sphingobacterium thalpophilum | reverse complement strand
TGTCTTCCTGGGCCTGGTCGGGCTGGAAGACCCGGTGCGGCCCGACGTTCCCCAGGCCATTGCCGATTGCCAGGCCGCCGGCATCCGCGTGGTGATGATGACCGGCGACCACCCCGTCACAGCCCTGGCCATTGCGCGCCAGGCCGGGCTTGCCACCGATGCACCCGCCATGACAGGGCAGGAACTGGCCGCCCTGGACGACGATGCCCTGCGCAACTGCCTGGCCACCACCCAGGTGTTTTGCCGCGTACAGCCCGAGCAGAAACTGCGCCTGGTACAGGCCTTTCGCGCGCGTGGCGACGTGGTGGCCATGACCGGCGACGGCGTCAACGACGCGCCGGCCCTCAAGGCGGCCCACATTGGCGTGGCCATGGGCGCGCGTGGCACCGAGGTGGCGCGCCAGGCTGCCGACCTGGTGCTCCTCAATGACGACTTTGCTTCCATCGTCACGGCCGTGCGCTATGGCCGCCGCGTGTTTGCCAACCTGCGCAAGGCCATCGTTTTTGTGATCGGCGCGCACGTGCCCATCGTCGGCCTGTCGCTGGTGCCCGTTTTGCTGGGCTGGCCCATGCTGCTGATGCCGGTGCACATCCTGTTCCTGCAACTCATCATCGACCCGGCCTGCTCGGTGGTGTTCGAGGCGCAGGCGCTGGAAGCCGGCGCCATGGCCGTGCCGCCACGCCGCGCCGACGCGCACCTGTTCGACCGCGCTGTCCTGGCTCGCGGTTTGTGGCAGGGCTGCGGCCTGCTGGCATTGCTGCTGGGCGTCTACGCCGGCGTGCGGGCCCTGGCGCACCCGGACGAAGTCGCGCGCGCCATGGTGTTTACCGTGCTGGTGCTGTGCAACCTCGGGCTGATCTACGCCAACCGGTCCTGGACCCTGCCGTCATGGCGCCGCGGCGGCGGGCGCAACCGCTACTTTGTCTGGATCAGTATCGCCACCCTGGTGCTTCTGGCCTGCGTTCTCGGCATTGCGCCAATCAGCCGGCTGTTTGCGTTTGGGCAGCCGACGTTATGGATGCTGGCCGCGGCAGCAGGGTTTGCCTTGCTGGGCCTGCTGTGGCTGGAACTGGTGAAGTGGGTCCTGGGCCGCGCCAATACTGCTTAGGCCGGCAGCGGCTCGGCAAACTGGTAGAGCGAGCGGATCTTTCCGGTCTCATCCAGCACCAGGATGTCCAGCCCGCGCGCTTCCAATGCGCCGCCCGTGCGGGGCAGCATCTCCCAGTGGAACTTGATGAGGTGGTTGTGGCCGTCGGTGTTGCCCGCGCCAGCCCCAGTTTGTGGCCGGAAGATGAAGTCGCGTTTGGCGACCCACTCGGTGTGGGCACGGTCCACGCGCGGCACGATCTGCTCCAGCCCGTGTACGGTGAACGTGCGGGTGATGTTCTCGGCATCGGGCGCCCAGAGCTGTTCCACGATGGCGCGGCGGCGCGCGGCATCGGGCTCGTGCCACATGGCTATGTATTGGGCGATGAAGCTGTCTCGTTGTGCGGTGTCCATGTTTTTTCCTTTGAAGTCATTCCATTGAAATCACGACCTTGCCGAACGACTGGCCGCGGGCGAAGTGGTCCCAGGCCTGCTGCGCCTGCGCGAACGGGAACACGCGCTCGATGACGGGCCTGATCTGGTGCTGTGTGATGGCGCGGTTCATCGCCTCGAAGCTGTCGCGGTTGCCGACGAACACGCGGCGCAGCGTCGCCATGCCGCCCCAGGCCTGCGCCGAGATCTCGATGTGCGGCTTCTGCGCGCCGCGCGCGATCAGCAGCATCACCTGGCCGTGCAGGCCGACGGCGCGCATGGACTGCTCGATGGTGTCGGGGCCGAAGGTTTCGACCACCAGGTCCACACCCGCGCCGCCCGTGAGCGCGCGCACTGCCGGGCCCCATTCCGGTACGCGGCTGTAGTTGACGACCGCATCCGCGCCCAGCGCCTTGAGCTTTTCCGCCTTCTCGTCACTCGACGTGGTGGCGATCACCCGCGCACCCATGGCCTTGGCGAACTGCAGCGCGAACACCGATACACCGCCCGAGCCCAGCACCAGCACCGTCTGGCCTGCGATAACGGGCACCGGGCCGGCGAGCGTGTTCCAGGCCGTCACGCCGGCGCAGGTGAGCGTGGCCGCCTCCGGCCACGTCAGGTGTTCGGGCACGCGCACGGCCCACTCGTCGTTGAGCAGCGCGTATTCGGTGAGCATGCCGTCCAGCGTGCAGCCGAGCTGGTCGATCACCTCGAAGGCGAAGGGGCCGCTCTTCCAGCGCGCGAAGTAGTGGCCGGCCACGCGGTCGCCGATGGCAAAACGCTTGACGCGTTCCCCCACGGCCACCACCTCGCCCGCGCCGTCCGACAGCGCCACCACGCCGGGCCGCGCGGGGATGGGGTAGGTGCCCGCCTGGATCAACAGGTCGCGCTTGTTGAGCGAGGCGGCCTTGACGCGCACCAGGATGTCGTTGGGGCCGGGCTTGGGCACCTCGCGCTCCTGCGCCGAGATGCCGTTGGGATGGAGTGTGTAGGTTTGCATGGGCCGCATTCTTGGGCGCACCGCACACGCTGTCGATAACCATGGAGGTTATTGCCGCCACGAAACGCGACGTTATTCTTTGGGGCATGAACACCCCCAGCGCCAATGACCGCCACTTCGGCCCCCAGCTCAAATCGTGGCGCGCAGTGCGCGGCCAAAGCCAGATGGCGCTGGCACTGGCTGCGGGCGTTTCAACCCGCCACGTGAGCTACCTGGAAACCGGCAAGGCCAGCCCCAGCCGCGAGATGGTGGTGCAGCTCACGCAGGCCATGGACGTGCCGCTGCGCGCGCGCAACCAGCTGCTGGCCGCGGCCGGCTTCGCACCGCTGTATGCGGAGACGCCCATGGACGCGCCCGCGCTGGGCCCAGTGCGCGAGGCCGTGCAGTTCGTGCTCGGCGCGATGGAGCCGCACCCCACCTTCATCATCAACCGGCGCTACGACGTGGTCGATGCGAACGAAACGGGCCGGTGGATCCTGGCCACCTTTGTGGCCGAGCCGGAGCAGTTCACCCAGCCGTTCAACATGGCGCAGCTGATCGTGCGGCCGGAAGGCATGCAGCGCTTCATCCCCAACATAGAGGAAGTGCAGCGCAAGGTGCTGGCCCGGCTGCAGCGCGACATTGGCGGCGCCCAGCTGCGCGAGCGGCGCGACGAGGAACTGCTGGCCGAGATCGAGCCCGTGCTGCAGGCGCTGGGCGTGCCGCGCACGCCAGCCGAGACGCTGCCGCTGATCGCGGGCCTGAGTCTCAAGCGCGGGGAGATCGAGCTGAACCTGTTCACCACCATCGCCACCATAGGCACGGCGCAGGACGTGACGCTGCAGGAGCTGAGGATCGAGACGCTGTTTCCGGCCGACGCAGCCACCCGGGCGGTACTGGCGGTCAAGCCGCGGCTGGCGGCTAGCTAAGGGCTAGTTGCGCGCTGAAGAAGCCCGCGCAGCCGCCTGCACCACAGCTTCGAGCTTGGTAGGGCAGGCTTCGGACACCACGCGGGTGCGAAAGCGCACAAGCTCGCAGATGTAGAGGTAGGGGTGCCAGCGCATTGTGACGATCCAGCCGGCCTGGGCCAGGTCGCGCAACACCTCTTCGACGAAGGCGGCTTCTTCCGCCGTCTCAGCCACCTGCGGCGCATCGGGGCCGGCGAGGAAAGGAGACGTGGGTTCCATAAAACTGTGCATCACAACACCTGCAACGAGATGCCTGATTGTCTGCAGCGGCACTGCGCCGTACATACTGCAAATGCAGTAGTCGGCCGGCTTTCCCTGGTGGCGGTGTTGCAGAGGGCACCGGCCCGCAAAGCGCACCGGTATTGGGCTGCAGGGGCTATGCCTCGGGAAGCCGCACCGGTATTGCTTCGCGGGCCATGCCCCAAAATGCCCGTGAACCACCCCGGAGAAAACACATATGGTCCTGCTTGAATTTGCCATGGCCCCCCACGGCCAGGGAGAAAGCCTGAGCGCCCACGTGGCGCGCATCGTCGACGTGATCGACAAGAGCGGCGTGCCCTACCAGCTCACGCCCATGGGCACCATCCTGGAAGGCGAGTGGGAAGACGTGATGGCCGTGGTGACTGCGTGCTTCAAGACCCTGCAGGCCGACTGCCCGCGCATCGCGATGAACCTGAAGGTGGACTACCGCAAGGGGCCGGAGTCGAGGTTGAAGAGCAAGGTGGAGAAGGTGGAGGGGATTTTGGGGAGACGCGTGGTGAGTTGAGTCTCTACGGGCTCACGGCCGGGCATTTTGCGCCGGGACGCATGCGAGTGATCCCGGCCCAGATCTCGCCGCTGTTGTTGTCGTAGAAGGCGAGAGTCCGCTCCGTGGTTCCGCGGGCATCGTTGGGGTACATCACCAGCCCGCCCGGCCCCTGCGCGACAAGCACTGCGCCGGGCGCGGCAAGGTAGACCGCCTTGCCCACCAGCTTGCGCGAGTCGATGGCGCTGCTGGCCTGGATGCCTTCCATCCCGAAGTCGGCGACACCAGCCATCAGGCCGAACCAGGGCACGTCGCGTTCACGCTTGAGGTGGGCGAACAGGTTCATCAGCATGCTGCCGGGTTCTCCCTCGGGCGGGGTGTTGGGGCGACCGGCGTCAAACCATTTCTGCCCTGGCTCGATACGGAAGCAGTAGGTCTGGCCCGGCTTGACCCGGATGCCGGTATCGGAATACCAGTTCTTCGCGCGCACCAGCGCAAAACACGAGGCGCCTTCGTTGAGCACGCTGGCGCATAGCGGGGATTTGGCCGCGGCGTTATTGGCTGGCTTGTGCGGGACGTTGGAACAGCCGGCTGCAAGCAGGCTTGCAAGCGCGGCGAGGATCCGAAGTAGCTTCTTCATGATTCACGTGCTCCCATCTAACTTTCCCGAGTGTAGGACTTCAAAAAGGACCGGCCCGCAAAGCGCTCTGGTATTGGGCTGCAGCCGCGATGCCCCGGGAAGCCGCGCCAGCATTGCTTCGCGGGCCATGCCGCAAACGGCCGTGAACGATCCGGAGAAAACACCTAAAGTCCTGCTCGAATAGGCGAAGACGCCCCCACGGCTAGGGAGAAAGCCCGAGCGCCACGTGGCGCGCATCATCGACGTGACCACATGAGCGGCGTGTCGTACCTGCTTAAGCCCATGGGCACCACTACGAGGCGCAAGGTCGGATTTTCCAGGTATGTCAGCACGCGATGCCCTCACTGCTGTGGCCTTCAGCACTTTTTAGCTAACGTGTCCGTTGCTTTGCTGGAGTTGTCGCCGCTTTTCTGAGACAATTTATCTGTATGAAAACCCAGCCCGAATTCATTTCCCTCTTCTCCGGTGGCGGGGGCCTCGATCTCGGCTTTGAGGAGGCCGGCTGGAAGTGCCTCTATGCCTCCGATATTGATAAGAACGCAGTCGATACGCTCACGTTAAATCGAGGGAAGAAAATAGGTAAGGCTACGGTCCTGGCCGACGCGTTTGTCGAGCAAGGCGACGTTCGTTTGATGAGTGGCAAGGAGATCTTGAAAAAGATTGGCCGCAAGAAAGGCGAGGTGCCACTGTTGATCGGAGGGCCTCCATGCCAATCGTGGAGTAGTGCTGGCCATCAACGCGGATTTGAAGACCCGCGGGGTCAGCTCTTCCGTGACTACGTCAGGATTGCGGTGGAGACCGGGGTTAGGTGGGTTGTCTTCGAGAACGTTCGAGGTTTGCTTACGGCTCGGGGAAGCGATGGTCGTCCGGGCTCTGCGCTTGAGCACATCCGGCACACTTTGCTAGAAGCTGGATTTCAAACTGAGGTGGAACTTCTGAATGCGGCTGACTACGGAGTACCGCAACGCCGAGTTCGCTTATGTGTCATGGGCTACAGGGCAGGTGATCGACCACCATTTCCTTCTCCTACTCACACAAAATCTCCTGAAGCTACTGATGAAAAGAGGCAAAACTGGGTCACGTTGAGGGCTTGTCTCGCTAAGTTGGCACCACCAGCAGAAGATGAGGTCATTAGGCCGAATGAGCAGCTGGCTTTGCAACTGGCTACGCTAAAACCAGGCTCTGGAGTAAAAAGTCCTGGCAAGCCTGAAACGACACGGCCAGGTGGCCACTGGGGTTACAAGCAAGGCGCTTTTGTGGCCGACCCAAGCTTGCCTGCAAGAACTGTGACTGCTGGTGCTCAGCAAGACTGGCTTCAAGACGCTCACCTCGGATTGCGTCGTCTCAGTCCTCGCGAGTGCGCTGCACTACAGACTTTTCCTACGCGCTGGGTATTTGCAGGGAGCCGGATAGATCAGTATCGGCAAATCGGCAACGCTGTTCCTCCGAAACTCGCGCATGCCATAGCTTCTGCTCTTAAGGAGCACATCGAGTCGATCGGTGCCAAGAAAAGACTGTCCGTGACTGAAGATTTGCTGCCATTGCGCGAGCATCTCCTTTCCGCAATCCATTACACAGTGAGAGATGAGCACCGAAATGGCGAGTCGCGGCGCGCAGCGCCAGCACGGCGAAGCCAACAGCGAGCGCTGGCTCAAAGGTCTTGACGTGGTCGAATCGTCTCTGATTCGGGACTATCACGTTGAACAGGCGGCGGCGGCGAAGGCGGTATATCTCGCGTCTCGGTCGGCTCCCGACGATAGTGCTGATTGGGCAAAAGCACTGCGGCTTGCTCGCGAGAAGATTGCCGACACCTTGCGGGCGTCCGACAGCCTTTCCAAAGTCGCGTATGCACTGCAGCAATCTGGTGCCCATTCTTTGGTGCTGAGGCACCTTATGGCACCCCCTATTAGTCAAGATCAGTTTGCTTTGCTTTGTCCGGAATGGAGCAAGCAAAGGGAAAAGACAGGTGGGCGAACCCCATCAGCAAAAGCACAAGCGGTGGCTTCTGCATTCGAGCTATGGCGGTCACGTTCGCTGACTAGTTGGGTAGATCAAGGACGGCCGCCTCTTAAGAGGGAATTAAAGCGCCTTCTCTGGGCGATTGCACCGTTAATTGCGAACCAGCAGATTCAGACCATCCAACGAACGCGAGCGGCTGCAGCTCAAGAGGGCGCTGTAATTGCCATGCTTGAGCGCAAGGGCTGGACTCGACTTCCCGCTAGATCACTGGATACACGAGGCGATTTACCTCCTCTGCACTACAGCTATAAGACACGGTTTGCCACGGAGGGTGGATCTCAGGAAGTGGACCTAGCATTGGGACTGCACGGTGTAGTTGTGCTTGCGATGGAATGCAAAGTCTCAAACGACAAGACCAACTCCATCAAGCGAATTAACGATGTCGTGAAGAAGGCTGTGGCATGGAAAGATCACTGGGCAAGATTCGTCAGGACGGCGGCCCTGCTTCAGGGAGTGATCAATCCCAGCGATGTGCATCGACTTTTGGACAAAGGCGTCGATGTCTTTTGGTCTCATGACCTTGCAAGATTCGAAACATGGCTGGACGCTGAGATCGCGGCGGGCGAGGCCATCATGGCGCAAGAGCGCCATGTGCCTTACTTAACAACACGTCCAAAACGTGTGTAAGGGCGCCTCTTCGGTGGCCGTCTCGCTCGGTTTTTTTCAGAGGGAGAATGGTTAAGCGCTCGCTCTGCAATGCGCAGGATGGATACGCTAGTAGGCAACCTCGTGACGTATGTCCGCCACGCATGTCTGAGGTTGAGAGTGATTTGGTCCGCCTTGCCATTCTCCCCCGATGATTTCGGCATTCGCAAGTGCCGCCAAAGGGATGCAGCGCCAGTTCTTGGGGCTTCCAGCAGGTTCAAGTCCTTTGCTGCTGTCGCCGCCGAACTGGTAGAACAAGGCTTGTTCTTCCCCGTTTTTGTTATAGCCAAGGGTGTGCGGGCACATCTCTCGTACGTAGTCGTTGTACGTTCCTCGCATGCACTGCTTGCTAGCGATTGCTTGGCGTACCAGTTCGTAAGTAGCACTTGGCATATTGCTCCCTCCTCTTGAGGGAATGCTATCTAGGAAGTAGCCGTAGCACATCCTTCGATGTGAGGAAGGGCTTACCCTAGCTTCGATGCATGTCGAACACACCGCTTACGAGTCACCGAACCGCCGTAGCGAAAGCACTCCGAGTCCCGCTCATTGCAATTGTTTGGTGTCACTGCACAGTTGGGGAAATTTACGCAATGCTGGAGTCTGATTTGCAGAAGCTGTCAGATGATGGTCCATTCATTTTTCGTTTGCCATCGAGGCCCAGGCAGTCTCAAACACCTCCACAAAACCCCTCTCCGCCACCGACATAGGCCGGTACCTGTTCCGCACAATCCGCACCGCCAGCTTCTCGCTCGATTGAAACGGCCGCACCTCGAGCCCGGCCAGCAGGCCGCCGGCGATCGCCACCTGGTCGACCACCGCTACGCCCACACCCGCTTGGGCGAACCAGCAGGCGGTGGTGGAACTGGTGCATTCAAAGTCCATGTGCATCTTCGCGGCGGCGGCGCCGAAGGCTCTTCTCAGGGTCTGGCCGAAGGGCGTTGATTCGGGGGACGAGATCACGCGTTCGCCGACCAGGTCTGCCGGCTTGATCAGCTTCCTCTTTGCCAGCGGGTGGTCACTGCGCATCACACAGGCCAGGCCGCACTGGTAGCTCTTGACCGTTTCCAGGTTGGGGTGTTCGTGCGGCGCCAGCGCGATGCCCAGGTGGCTGGCGCGGTCGAGCAGCTGCTGGTTGATGATGTCGGGCGCCACCACCTGCACGCGGCACTGCAGGCGCGGGAAGCGCTCATACAGTTTCGCCACCGTCCTTGAAACCAGGTAGGGTGCCAGGCTGGCGGAGCAGACCAGGCGCAGCGTGGTGCGCGCGCCGCCGGCCAGTTCGCGGCTGGTGTCGCGCACCTTCTCCACGCCGTGCCACAGCTGGTCGATCTCGGCGTACAGCTGGTGCGCCTCGGGCGTCGGGATCAGGCGGCCGCGCACGCGCTCAAACAGCACCAGCCCGCTGGCCTTGGTGGCCTGGGCCAGCACCTTGCTGATGGCGGGCGGCGACACGTGCAGCAGCTCGGCCGCGCTGTTCACGCCGCCGGCAAACATCACGGCGCGGAAGACTTCCATCTGGCGCAGGTTCATCTGTGGCCTTTGGTTTCTGCAGGTGTTAACCGGAGTTTAACTGTGGGGGTGTTTATTTCAATTGCGTTCACCCTCCGGCAAGCGAAGAATGGTGGAAAACAGCGTTAACCGCAGGAGACAAGACATGACAACGTTCACTCGCAGGCGCTTTGTCGCCACCATTGCCGCTGGCGCCGGCATCCTGGCTGCACCGGGGGTGCTTCGGGCACAAGGCTCGGCATCCTCCAAGCCGCTCACCATCATCCTCACCGTGCCGCCGGGCACCTCGTCGGACACGCTGGCGCGCATGTTGGGGCAGCGCATGAGCGTCAAGCTCAACCGCACGGTGGTGGTCGAATCCAAATCGGGCGCGGGCGGGCTGGTGGCCATCCAGCACATGCGGCAGTTCGATGCCGACGGCTCCTACCTGATGATGGCGCCCAACTCGGCCGTCTCGCTGCTGCCGCTGTTTGCCACCAAGCCCACCTTCGACTACGAAACCCAACTCACCACGGTGGTCGAATGCGCGTCCGCACCCATGGCCTTCACCGTGCATGCGGATTCGGGCGTGAAGACGCTGGCCGAGTACTTCGAGTCGGTCAAGAAAGATCCGAAGAAGGGCTCTATCGGCGTACCCAGCCCGGTGAGCATGGGCGCGCTGGTCATCCACCAGCTGGGCAAGCAGCTCAACCTGCCGCTGCCGGCCGTGCCCTACCGCGGCGGCGCGCCGCTGCTGGCCGACCTGCTGGGCAACCAGATTCCCGCCAGCGGTTCCATCCTGCCCGACTACCTTGAAAACCACCGCGCCGGCAAGCTGCGCATCCTGGCCCACGCCAGCGAAAAGCGCTCGCCGCTGGCGCCCGAGATCCCGACCATCACCGAAGCGGGCTACCCCGGCTACGTGGCCGTCACCTCGTTCGGCCTGTACGCCAAGAACGGCCTGCCCGCCAGCGTAGCCAACGACTACGCCGCCATCGTCAACGAAGCCCTGGCCAGCGCGCCGGTGGTCGAGGCCCTGAGCAAGATGGGCCTGGTGCCCGTGGGCGGCACGCCGGCCGAGTTCCACAAGAAGGTGCTGGCCGACCGCACCCGCTGGGCGCCGGTGATCAAGGAAGCCGGCATCAAGATGGACGCTTGACGCGATGGCTGAAGACCTTCAAGCGCGGGTAACAGCCATCGGCCTCACGCCCAAGGCCACCGGCATGCAGTACCGCCATGTCGGCCGCTCGGGGCTGATCGCCTCGGCCATAGGCGTGGGCTGCTTCCCGTTCGGCGGCTTCGTGAAGCAGGACGGCGTGCAGCAGGTGGTGGACCAGGCGCTTGACCTGGGCATCAACTACTTCGACACGGCCAACAGTTACGGCATCGGCAAGAGCGAGGAAGCGCTGGGCCTGGCGCTGCAGGGCGGCAAGCGCCAGCAGGCCTTGATCGCCACCAAGTTCGGCAACCGCACCGGCGACGGGCCCAACGACGTGGGCAACTCGCGCATGGCCACCATCAACGCCTGCGAGGCGAGCCTCAAGCGCCTGAAGACCGACTACATCGATCTCTACCAGGTGCACTGGCCCGATCACGAAACGCCGATCGAGGAAACCCTGCGTGCCCTGGACGACCTGGTCCGCGCAGGCAAGGTGCGCTATGTGGGCGCGTCCAACTTCTTCGCCTGGGAGCTGTGCGAGGCGCACTTCACGGCCGAAAAGTTCGGCCTGCCGCGCTTTGTCTCGGCGCAGGACCACTACAGCCTGCTCTACCGCGACATCGAAAAGCGCTTCGAGCCCTTCTGCATGAAATACGGCGTGGGCATGACGCACTACTTCCCGCTCGCCGGCGGCATGCTCACCGGCGTGCACAAGCGCGGCGAGATGGTGCCCGGCTCCAGGCAGGACAAGAACCCCAATACGGCGGCCTGGCAGTCCGACCGCAACTGGAGCGTGACCGAAGCGTTGCAGGCCTTTGCGCAGGCGCGTGGCTGGACGCTGGCGCAGATGTCGCTCGCCTGGCTGCTGCAGCGGCCCGCCACCTTCACCGTGATCGCCGGCGCCGACAAGCCGCAGCACCTGCTGGACAACGTCAAGGCGCTGGAGATCCGTTTCACTGCTGAAGACCTGACGGAGATCGACCGCATTACTTTGGTCGATGAAGACCGCTCCGTCGCGCCGCCATACCGCCTGCTGCGCCCCGAGAAGGTCCACGAATTCGAACCCATGCAGCGCGCGAAAGCGGGTGCGCCCAGCCGCGCCGCCCATTAGGAAGAA
>CALRME020000035.1:0-11327 GCA_943369045.1 Sphingobacterium thalpophilum | reverse complement strand
CGCCCGCTGCTGAAGTCAACACCGAGTCGCCTGACGAAGCGGCTGCGCCTGCGACCGAAGGCGGTGACGAGATGGCGCCCGCGCAGGAGGCTGCTGCACCCGCACCTGTTGAAGCGCCCAAGCCAAGGCCCAAGCCTGTGGTGGCGATGCGGGGAGACGACCGTCCGGGTATGAAGAAGTCTGAACCGCAGGCACCGGGACGCGGCGGCAAGTTCGGTGACCGGAAAGGCGCACCAGGTGGCGGCGGAAAGTTTGGCGATCGCGGCGCGCCGAGGGGCGGTGACCGTTTTGGTGATCGCGGCGGGCGCTTTGGCGATCATCCCGAGGAAGATCGCGGGCCGCGCCTGGGTGACACCGCCTTCCGTGCCCAGCGCGATGCGCTGGAGCACGCCCAGATGGCGCTCAAGAAGCTGGCGGCCCAGGCACACGGCGAGGCGCTCACGCAGCTGCTGACCGCATGGGAACAGCGCGCGGGCGAGCAGGTGCCCAGCCAGCAGGAACTGGGCAAGGGCGTGAGCCCGGCGGTGCGTGGCGCCTGGGTCAAGGCGCTGGGTACTGCGCCTTCGGGCGATGCCGGCGAGGCGCTGCTGCGCCTGGAGATGGCGTCTGAAGCGCCGACCCCGGCCGAGCACCTGAATGCGCGCCGCGCGATGCAGCTGCAACTGCTGACACGCCGCAACGACCCGGCGCCGGCCCAGACCTGGGGCGAGGACGCTGCCCGCGTCCTGGCTTCGGGCCACGATGCCCAGGCGGCGCGCCGCCTGCAGGCCGCGCTCAAGGCACTGCTGCGCAAGTAAGGCGATGGGCGCTTTCGCGATCCGCGCCTACCGGCCGGAAGACGAGGCGGCCGTCGTCGCGCTGTGGCAGGCCTGCGGCCTTGTGCGGCCCTGGAACGACCCGCACAAGGACATCGCGCGCAAGCTCACCGGGCAGCCCGAACTGTTCCTCATTGGCGAGGATGGGGGCGCCGTGGTTGCAACAGCGATGGTTGGCTATGACGGCCACCGCGGTTGGGTTTACTACCTGGCGGTGGCGCCGGGCCGCCAGCGCATGGCTGGTGGCCGGGCCATGATGGCCCGTGCCGAGCAGTTGCTCCTCGAGCGCGGCTGTCCCAAGGTCAACCTGATGGTCAGAAGCAGCAACGCAGGTGTGATCGCGTTCTACCGCAAGCTGGGCTACACGCCCGACGATGCGGTGCCGCTGAGCAAACGCTTGATCCCGGACAACTGACAGCTATCAATTCGATAGCTGCAAAAGCATATCCATAGCGCTTCTCAGCCTTTCTTTTCTCCAATAAAGAAGCTGTCAAACAGCGGCAAAAGTGGCGCAAATTCCTGCGCAAACCGTTCCCGGTTCACGAAGTAGGCCTCACACGCCACGGCGAAAAACTCGTCGATGGACTGCGCGCCATAGGGGTCCAGCCAGGGTGCAGGCCCGCCGAATCGCTGGTGAATGACGACCTGCTCGCGGAAAGCGCTGTACTCCGCGCCCATGACCGCCAGCCAGACTTCCCGCGCCGGGGCGGTGGGCAGGGGAGGGCAGCCGTCAGGCGCGCCATCGCGCATGTCGATCTTGTGGGCGAATTCGTGGATGACCACGTTGTAGCCGCGCTCGGCGCTGGAACCCGCCGCGTCCACATCGCGCCAGTTGAGCATCACGGGTCCGCCATCCATGGCTTCGCCCGCCAGGACTTCGTCGTAGTGGTGCACCACGCCGGCTTCGTCAGTCACCACGCGCCGGGCGACCACTTCGTCGCCGTGCACCACGATGCCTACGAAGTCGTCGTACCAGGAAAGGCCCAGGTGCAGGACCGGCAGCACGGCCTGCGCCGCGATCGCGACGGCCACTTCGTCGGTGATGACGAAGCCCTGCGCTCCGGTGAATTCCTTGTCTGCCAGGAATGCCGCGGACAGGTCCCGCAACTTCCCGAGATCGGCCTGCCCCAACGTGGCAATGAACGGGAAGCGGACCAGAACGGATTGCCACAGCGCATCGGGAATCGGCGGCGCCGCCCGGCGCCTGCGCAACCAGCCGAACATCAGGCCGGCAACACAAGGCGCTGCGGCGTGGCATTGCCAACGGCCAGCCGCAGTACTTCGAGCCGTGCGGGCCTGGCACCGGCGTCCCAGTCGCTTAGCACCACCCGCTTCATCGCGCCCCCCAGGTCGTACGTCCCCGGCTTGTGCGTGTGGCCGTGGATCATCGTGGCAGCGCCGGCTGTCTCCAGCCACGCACGCGCACCGGGCGTGTCTACATCGGCGTATTCCACGCCCGTGCGCTTGCGCGCCTCGCTCTGCTCGCGCAGCGCGCGGGCGACGGCCTGCCGCTCGGCCAGCGGTCTTGCCAGGAAGTCGGCTTGCCACTGCGGCGTGCGGACCTGCGCGCGGAAGGCCATGTAGTCGGTGTCGTCCAGGCACAGTGCGTCGCCATGCGTGAGCAGCCATAGCCCGCCCGCGAAAGCCAGTGCCGTCGGGTCCTGCAGCAGCGTCACGCCGCAGGAAGCGAGGAAGGCATCGCCGACCAGGAAGTCGCGGTTGCCGTGCATGAAGAAGACGGCACGTTGCTGCGAGGCCGCCTTGAGCACCGCGGCGCAGTCATTGGCCAGCCCGGGCGCCAGCGCCTCGTCGTCGCCAACCCACACCTCGAACAGGTCGCCCAGGATGAACACCGCGTCGGCTGGAGTGTCCCTCATGTAGTTGCGGAACGCTTCGAAAGTGGCGGGCTCCGACGCCTGCAGGTGCAGGTCGGAAATGAAATCGGCCACGCGCCAGGAATGCGGCGCATCGAGATGCGCAATCCGGTACGTGGCCGTGGCCATGGAAGTTCGCGGTGTCAGACCACCACGGCCTTCTCGATGATCACGTCTTCCTTGGGCACGTCGCCATGGCCGCCCTTGTTGCCGGTGGCTACGCCTTCGATCTTGTCGACCACATCGGTGCCCGCCACGACCTTGCCGAACACGGCATAGCCCCAGCCCTGCATGCTCGGCGCGGTGTGGTTCAGGAACCCGTTGTTCGACGCATTGATGAAGAACTGGGCCGACGCGGAGTGGGGCGCCTGGGTGCGGGCCATGGCCACGGTGTATTTGTCGTTCTTCAGGCCGTTGTTGGCCTCGTTCTCGACCGGTGCATCGGTAGGCTTTTGTGACATGCCGGGCTCAAAACCGCCCCCCTGGATCATGAAGCCGGGGATCACGCGGTGGAAGATGGTGCGGTCATAGTGGCCCTTCTTCACATAAGCCAGGAAGTTGGCCACCGTCTTGGGCGCCTTGGCTTCGTCGAGTTCCAGGGTGATCACGCCTTCACCGGCGATGTGCAGTTCTACTTTCGGGTTGCTCATGGTGAATCCTTCGTTTCTTTCTTTTCGTGCTGGGGTTGTTACTTCACCAGCGTGGCCGAGGTAATGACCACGGGAGTTTTTGGCACGTCGCTGGGGAAAGGGCCGCCTGGTCCGGTGGGGGTGGCCTTGATCTTGTTGACCACATCCATGCCGGCAACCACCTTGCCAAACACGGTGTAACCCGGCTGCCCGACGCTCGGGTTGAGGAAGTGGTTGTCCTTCACGTTGATGAAGAACTGTGCGGTGGCGGAGTTGGGGTCGTTGGTGCGGGCCATGGCCAGCGTACCCGTGTTGTTCAGCGGTCCACCCTTGCCCACGGCCTCGCGGCCTTCGTGGACGACCGGCGGTCGGGTCTTGCGTTCGGCGTAGCTGGCATCGAAGCCGCCGCCCTGGACCATGAAACCGTCGATCACGCGGTGGAACACCGTCCCGTCATAGTGCTTGTCCTTGACGTACTGCAGGAAATTCTCGACCGTCTTGGGCGCTTTGTCGGGGTAGACCTCGACGGTGAAGTCGCCCGCGGAGGTGGCGAACTTCACCTTGGGGGCGTCCTGGGCGAAAGCTGCGCCGGCGGTAAATGCAACTGCGGCCAGCGCCATCGCGGCGCGGCGTGTGAATCTGGTGGTGGGGGTGTTCATCCAATGATCCCTTCGAAAAATATCTTCCATTGCTGGCCCTGCTTGAGCCAGTACTGCCGCTTGGTGGGGCCGGCTTTCGACCCTGTGGCGACCTCGCCAAAGGTTACCACCATCGTCTCGGCGGTGTCGCTCCAGCGAAGCAGCGAAAGGTCCTTCAGTTCGATGTCGCGCCCACGCGCCTTGTCGAGTTCGGCGCGCAGGGCAGGTGTCCATTCGGCCAGGTTCTTGCCGTTGGAGGAAAAGTCGAGCGCGTAGAAAGAGAGCGTGCGCGCCGCGTCGCCGCTGGCCTTGGCGCTGCGCCAGGCCTGCAGCACTTCCTCAAAGCGCCTGGTGTCCGGCTGCACGCTTTGCGGCGTGACCCAGGTCAGCGTCTGCGCGATCACCACCGGCGTGGTGCGCACTTCCACGGTGCCGATGATGCGTTCCAGGTCGGGGTTGGCAAGCACCACGCATCCGTCGGTGGCCTTGGGCGCGCGCGAGAACTGGGTGGGCGGGGTGCCGTGCAGCCAGATGCCGCTGCCGGTCTTGCCGCGGCGTGCGTCGTACGGGTTGGGATAGTTGATGGGCAGGGCGCCGGCGCCGTAAAACTCCTTGAGCGTCTTCGGGTCCAGGTTGCTGGTGATGAAGTACACGCCCAGCGGAGTGCGAAGGTCGCCTTCGGCCGACTTTTCGATGCCTGACTTGCCCACCGAGATGTAGTAGTCGGCCACCAGCTTCATCCCGGCCGCCGAATTCTCGAACAGGTAGAGCCGCGCGCGCGAGGCGTCGATGGCAATCGCGTGCCTGTTGCGCGGTGACAGCGTGAGGAACTGCGCTGGAATGGCACCGGCCGGCGGCCGCTCGCGCAGCGCACGCAGGCGCAGGGCAGATTCCTCGCGCAGGTCGGCCAGCATGGGCGCGCCAGCCTTGGCCGTCGTGTCGGGCACGTCGCCCAGGGTGCGCACGGGGCGCGACTGTGCGGCCAGCAGATCGCCATAGACAAGCTGCGCCAGCTGGAAATTGGGATGGTCGGCCACCAGGCGTTCGGCACCGGCCAGTGCTTCACGGCCCCGGGCCTGGCCGATGAGCTTGTAGATCTCGATCAGGCGTGCTTCGCCGTCGGGCCGCACCTGGGCGCGGGCGGGCGCGCGGGCCGAAGCTTCACGCCGCTCCGACTGGGCCTTGCGCTGCTTCTTCTTGCTGGTGGAAGCGGCGTCGGCAGGGCCGGCAGCGAGCGCGAAGGCCGTTGCCAGGCAAAGCAAAGCGAGGGACGCCCTGTTCATGCGGAGGGTTGTCAGACGAAAAACTTCAAACGGCACGCCAGGCGTGCCCGGATAAGGGCACCCGCAGGTGCCATCAGGCGCCCGTGGATTCCCGGACGATGACCCAGCGGTCACCGGACTTGACCAGTTCGAGTGTCTTGCGGCTGGAAACGTTCAAGCTGTCGGCGCTGTAGGCCTGCTTGAATTTCGCCACGGCCTTGCTGCCGTTGACCGAAACGCTGATGTCGCTCAGCCTCACGCTGATGCGGTTCTTGCCAACGATGCGCGCGCGGCGTTCGTCTTCCCAGGCCTTGCGCGACTGGCCGCCTGGCGGATCGAATTCCTTGCCGTAAGCGCCCAGGTAGCTGCCCATGTCCTTTGCAGCCCAGGCTTGCGCCCAGGACTGGATGGCGGATTCCACGTCACGGTTGGTCCCCGGGGCGGCGGCAGGAGCGGCGGGCGCGGCCGCGGCAGGAGCTGGAGCGGCCGCGGGTGCCGCAGCCGGCGCGGGAGCAGGGGCCTTGGCCACAACGGCAGGCGCAGGTGCCGCAGCGGCTGGCGCGGTGGGCCTCTGGCCCTTGGCGTTGGGGGCGAACAGGTCGCGGATCAGCGCCAGCTTGGGCTGCACCGCTGTATTGCCGGCATCGAGTTGCAACGCCTTGCTGTAGGCCTGGCTGGCGAGCTTGGCGTACACGTCGCCCAGGTTCTCATGGGCTGTGGCGTAGCTCGGGTTGGTGCGAATGGCCATTTCGAGTGCCGCGCGGGCCTTGTCGAACTGGCTCTGGCCGGCGTAGAGCACAGCAAGGTTGTTGTAGGGCTCGGGCAGCTCCGGGTAATCTTCCGTGAGCTTGGTGAATGTGGTGATGGCCTCAGCCGGCTTGCCCGCCTCGGTCTGGATCACACCCTTGATGAAACGCATCTGCGGATCGCGCGGCTTGCCGGCCAGGTACTGGTCGGCCTTGGTCAGTGCATCGGCAAGCTTGCCCGAACGTAACAGCTGGTTCACGTCGCCATAGTCGTCGGCATGGGCCGCGCCCATGCCCAACAGGGCGGCAAGGGCCAGCAGGCGGAAGCTTTTCGGAACGGAAATACGGGCGTGCGTCATTAAGGCCTCTTGAATCGTACGCGTGTGACAAGCCCCTTCAGGGGGCTATATACTGCGGCTGGATTGTAGCCTAGGGGTGCGTGAAATCACCCCGTGGCGCACTCCCCAGAACATCAACAAGCCAAACGGCAAGCCTCCCGTCCGATCTGCGCCCCGGCGCATCCAAGCTGTCCATGAGCCTGCGCATCCACAACACGCTGACGCGTGCACTGGAAGAACTTTCACCGCTGGAACCGGGCCACGTGCGCATGTACGTGTGCGGCATCACGGTCTACGACCTGTGCCACGTGGGCCATGCGCGTGCCAACGTGGCCTTCGACGTGGTGCAGCGCTGGCTCAAGGCCAGCGGCCTGAAGGTGACGTTCGTGCGCAACATCACCGACATCGAGGACAAGATCATCCGCCGCGCCGTGGAGAACGGCGAAACCGTGCGCCAGCTCACCGACCGCATGATCGCCGACATGTACCGCGACTTTGATGCCCTGGGCATCGAGCGTCCCACGCACGACCCGCGCGCGACAGACTACGTGCCGCAGATGCTGGACATCGTCAGGAAGCTCGAAGGCAAGGGCCTGGCCTACCGCGCAGAGGGCGGCGACGTGAATTACGCAGTACGCCGCTTCCCGGGCTACGGCAAGCTGTCGGGCAAATCGCTGGACGAACTGCATGCCGGCGAGCGCGTCGCCGTGCTCGATGGCAAGGAAGACCCGCTGGACTTCGTGCTCTGGAAGTCCGCCAAGCCGACGGAGCCGGCGGACGCCCAGTGGGACAGCGATTACGGGCGCGGCCGTCCCGGCTGGCACATCGAGTGCTCCGCCATGGCCTGCGCGCTGCTGGGCGAGACCTTCGACATCCATGGCGGCGGCGCCGACCTGCAGTTCCCGCACCACGAAAACGAAATCGCGCAAAGCGAAGGCGCCAATGGCAAGCCGCTGGCCAAGGTGTGGATGCACAACGGCTTCGTGAACATCGACAACGAGAAGATGTCCAAGTCGCTGGGAAACTTCTTTACGGTGCGCGAGGTACTGCAGAAGTTCGACGCAGAAACCCTGCGCTTCTTCGTGGTGCGCGCGCACTATCGCAGCCCGCTCAATTACAGCGATGTGCACCTGGACGATGCTCGCGCGTCGCTCAAGCGCCTGTACACGGCGCTGGACCACGTTGCCCCGGCGCAGGTGAAGATCGACTGGAACACGCCCCATGCGGCCAGGTTCAAGGCGGCGATGGACAACGACTTCGGTACGCCCGAGGCCGTGGCGGTGCTGTTCGAGCTGGCGGCCGAGGTCAACCGCAGCGGGTCAGCCGAGGTTGCCGGGCAGCTCAGGGCCCTGGGCGGTGTGCTGGGCATCCTGCAGGGCGATCCGAAGGCCTTCCTGCAGTCAGGCGCTGTGGTCGACGAAGCCATGGTACAGGACCTGATCGCCCAGCGAGCCGCCGCCAAGAAGGCGAAGGATTTCGCCGGCGCCGACCGCATCCGCAATGAACTGCTCGCCAGGGGTATCGTGCTCAAGGACTCTCCGGCGGGCACGACCTGGGAGGCAGCGCAGTGACCTCCGGCTTCGGCGCCGTCGTCCTTTCCACCCCCGACTACTGGGACGAGGCCTGCCGCCACCTGGCGAAGAAGGACCGGGTGATGAAGCGCCTGATCCCCAGGTTCGGCGATGCCTGCCTGCAGTCGCATGGCGACGCCTTCGTCACGCTGGCGCGCAGCATTGTGGGCCAGCAGATCTCGGTCAAGGCCGCCCAGACGGTGTGGGACCGTTTCGCCAAATTGCCGCGCCGCGTGACGGCGGCCAATGTGCTCAAGCTCAAGGTTGACGACATGCAGGCAGCCGGCCTGTCGGCGCGCAAGATCGAATACCTGGTCGACCTGGCCCTGCACTTCGATTCGGGCGCGGTGGATGTGGACAGCTGGAAGGCGATGGACGACGAAGCCATCATTGCCGAGCTGGTGGGCATACGGGGCATTGGCCGCTGGACGGCCGAGATGTTCCTCATCTTCTACCTGATGCGGCCAAACGTGCTGCCGCTCGATGACATCGGGCTCATCAATGGCATCAGCCAGAACTATTTTTCGGGCGATCCAGTCAGCCGCAGCGACGCGCGCGAAGTGGCTGCGGCCTGGGCGCCTTATTGCAGTGTTGCAACTTGGTATATTTGGCGCTCGTTGGACCCGCTCCCGGTCGGTTACTGACCGGGGCTTCCCGAACAACAAGGAGCACAACCTTGGCAAAGAAGACATTTCTTGATTTCGAGCAACCGATCGCGGAGCTCGAGGGCAAGATCGAAGAACTGCGTTATGTGCAGACGGAGTCCGCGGTCGACATCTCCGAGGAGATCGACCAGCTGAGCAAAAAGAGCCAGCAGCTGACCAAGGACATCTACAGCGACCTCACGCCCTGGCAGATCACCAAGATCGCGCGCCATGCCGAGCGTCCCTACACGCTGGACTACGTCAATGAAATCTTCACCGATTTCATCGAGCTGCACGGCGACCGCCATTTCGCCGACGACCTCTCCATCGTCGGCGGCCTGGCGCGTTTCAACGGCACGGCCTGCATGGTGCTGGGCCACCAGAAAGGCCGCGACACCAAAGAGCGCGGCCTGCGCAATTTCGGCATGAGCCGGCCCGAGGGCTACCGCAAGGCGCTGCGGCTGATGAAGACCGCAGAGAAGTTCAAGATGCCGGTGTTCACGTTTGTGGACACGCCTGGCGCCTATCCCGGGATCGACGCCGAGGAGCGCGGCCAGTCCGAAGCAATCGGCCGCAACATCTTCGAAATGGCGCAGCTTGAAGTGCCCATCATCACCACGGTGATCGGCGAGGGCGGCTCCGGCGGCGCACTGGCCATCTCCGTGGCCGACCAGGTGCTGATGCTGCAGTATTCCATTTACTCGGTGATCAGCCCCGAAGGCTGCGCCTCCATTCTCTGGAAGACTTCCGACAAGGCGCAGGATGCGGCCGATGCCATGGGCATTACCGCGCACCGCCTCAAGGCCCTGGGCCTTGTGGACAAGATCGTCAACGAGCCGGTTGGCGGAGCCCATCGCGACCACAAGCAGATGGCGGCTTTCCTCAAGCGCGCGCTGGGCGACGCCTGGCGCCAGGTCAGCGACCTCAAGGTGCGCGAACTGCTGGACCGCCGCTACGACCGCCTGCAAGGCTACGGCCGCTTCACCGACACCAAGGCCGAGAGCCGCTAGGATGTGGCCCCCACGCTAGTCACTGCGTGTACTGCGCTGCCCCCCAAGGGGGCTTGCGCCGCCTCGGGGCGGCCCAGCGGCAGCGCAGTCCTGCCAGCCCGGCGGTGAACACCGCGCCCAATCCCTGCACCGCTGCGCTGTCCTCCTGGACGGCGCAACTGCCTTTGGCCGTCGCCTACAGCGGCGGGGCCGATTCAACGGCATTGCTGCTCGCGGCTCACGAGCGCTGGCCGGGGCGGGTGCACGCACTGCATGTCCACCATGGACTCCAGGCGGCGGCCGATGGCTTCGCGAAGCACTGCCAAACGCGCTGCCATGCGCTTGGCATTGCGTTCCACGCGGCGCACGTCGATGCCAGGAACGCGAGCGGTGAAAGCCCGGAGGACGCAGCGCGCAAGGCTCGGTACGGCGCCCTGGCCCTGCTGGCCCAAACGGCCGGCGCGTGCGAAGTCCTGTTGGCCCAGCACGCCGATGACCAGGCCGAGACCCTGCTGCTGGCCCTGAGCCGCGGCGCCGGCTTGCCGGGGCTGGCCGCGATGCCCGCGAACTTCGAGCGGCATGGCATGCGGTTTGCCCGGCCGCTCCTGGGCGTCAGCGCGGCAGCCATCCGCACATGGCTTGTTGCCGAGGGCATCGCCTTCATCGAAGATCCGACCAACGCCGACACGGCCTTCACCCGCAACCGCATCCGCCACGAACTGCTGCCCGCGCTTGAACGGGCCTTCCCGCAGTTTCGCGAGACCTTTGCGCGGTCGGCCCGTCACGCGGCGCAGGCGCAGGAACTGCTGTCCGCGCTGGCGGTTGACGACCTTGCCCAATGCGGCGACCCTCCCGCGCTCAAGGCATTGCAGGCGCTGCCACAGGCGCGCCAGGCCAACCTGCTGCGCCACTGGTTGCGCGTGAGCCACAACGCCGCGCCGAGCTCCGCGCAACTGGACGAGTTGCTCAGCCAGGTCGCGGCCTGCACCACGCGTGGCCATGCCATCCGCATCAAGGTGGCGTCGGGTTTTGTGGAGCGGGCAGGTGAGCGGCTGCGCTACACCGGCTAGGTATAATCCCGAGGTTGTATGCGGGTGGCGGCCCGCCTCTGACAGCCCGTTGTTGAACCCGCCGCATCTCATCTTTTTCCATCCAATGGCATTGATCGTTCACAAATACGGCGGCACGTCGATGGGCTCGACCGAGCGCATCCGCAATGTCGCCAAGCGCGTCGCCAAATGGGCTCGCGCCGGCCACCAGATGGTGGTCGTGCCCAGCGCCATGAGCGGCGAGACCAACCGGCTGCTGGGCCTGGCCAAGGAACTGGCGCCCGCCAAGGCGACCGAAACCATCCACCGCGAACTCGACATGCTGGCCTCCACCGGCGAGCAGGTGTCCTCTGCATTGCTGGCCATCGCCCTGCATGCCGAAGGCATGGAGGCCGTCAGCTACGCCGGCTGGCAGGTGCCTATCCTCACCAACAGCGCCTACACCAAGGCCCGCATCGAGTCGATCGACGACAAGCGTGTGCGGGCCGACCTGGCCGCCGGCAAGGTGGTCATCGTCACCGGCTTCCAGGGTGTGGACGAGCACGGCCACATCACCACGCTGGGCCGGGGCGGCAGCGACACCTCCGCTGTGGCCGTGGCAGCCGCCATGAAGGCCGCTGAATGCCTGATCTATACCGACGTGGACGGCGTCTACACCACCGACCCGCGCGTCGTGCCCGAGGCCCGGCGCCTGCACACGGTGAGCTTCGAGGAAATGCTGGAGATGGCCTCCATGGGCTCCAAGGTCCTGCAGATCCGCTCGGTGGAATTC
>CALRME020000034.1:0-11372 GCA_943369045.1 Sphingobacterium thalpophilum | reverse complement strand
GGTGCGCATCATGTCCACCCTGCACGCGCCGCTGCAACGCTTTTCCGCCCTGACCCTGCAGCAGCACCTGCGCGAGCTGAGCCGGCGCAACGTGGAAGACGGCGCGCTGGTGGTGCTGGACAACGCCAGCGGCGAGGTGCTGGCCTGGGTCGGATCTTCCGGCGAACTGAGCGACGCGGCCGAGGTCGACGGCGTCACCGCCCTGCGCCAGCCCGGCTCCACGCTCAAGCCCTTTCTCTATGCCCAGGCCATCGCCGAACGGCGGCTGACCGCCGCTTCGCTGCTGGAAGATTCACCCACGCACATTCCCACAGCCAGCGGCCTGTACATCCCGCAGAACTATGACCGGCAGTTCAAGGGCTGGGTCTCGGCCCGCACCGCCCTGGGCGCGTCGCTGAACGTGCCGGCCGTGCGCACGCTGGTGATGGTCTCGCCCGACGCCTTCGCCAAACAACTGGTTGCCGCGGGATTGCCGCTGAAAGAGAGCGGCGACTACTATGGCTACAGCCTGGCCCTGGGCAGCGCCGAAGTGCCGCTGCTGGGCCTGACCAACGCCTTCCGCACGCTGGCCAATGGCGGGCGCCGCAGCGCCACCAGCACCGCGCCCGGCACCAAGCCGGTGTTCGCGCAAGCCATCGACCCGCGCGCCGCCTTCATCGTCGGCGACATCCTCTCGGACGGCAACGCGCGCGCCCGCACCTTCGGCACCGACAGCATCCTGGCCACGCGCTTCTGGTCGGCCGTGAAGACCGGCACCAGCAAGGACATGCGCGACAACTGGGCGATTGGCTGGTCGCAGCGCTACACCGTGGGCGTGTGGGTCGGCAATGCCAGCGGCGCGCCCATGCACGACGTGAGCGGCACCAGCGGCGCCGCACCGGTGTGGGCGGCGGTGATGCAGTTCCTGCACCGCAACGAACCCAGTCGCGCGCCGGTGGCGCCGGCCGGCCTGGTCCTGGCCAAGGCCAGTTTCGGCAAGCAGCTGGAGGCGCCGCGCGCTGAGTACTTCCTGCGCGGCACCGAGCAGGCGGTGTTTGCGATTGCGGGAGATGAGGCCCCCTCCAAAGGCGCGGAACCCGTAGCCGCGCGCATTGTCTCGCCCGCGCCCGGCACCATCGTCGCGCTGGACCCTGACATTCCGCCCAAGGCCCAGCGCCTCGCTTTCCGCGCAGAAGGCGGTGCGGGAGCCAATGGCCGCTGGCTGATGGACGGCAAGGAATTCGCGCGCGGCCGCGAGGCGCAGTGGCTGCCCTGGCCCGGCCGGCATGTGGTCCGGCTCGTCGATGCGCAAGGCCGGGTTCTGGACGAAGTGAAGATTGAAGTGCGGGGCGCCGGTGTCAGGGCGACAATCAGGGCAACGAACAAGGCGGCATCATGACCAAAGACCTGGCCCGACAGGCCGAACTGAAGAAGATGGAACTGTGCGAGCCGTGCGCCGGCATCCAGCGCAACTGGCGCAAGGCGCCCGGCCACGCCGAGCTGCTGCAGGCCGGCCACCGCAAGGAAGAACGCGACGGCGGCCCGGAGATCACCATCACGCTCTACCGCTGTGAGCGTTGCGGCACGGCCTGGGAATACGAGAACGACAAATCCAACCAGAAGGCCGGCTGGTCGGTGGTCAGCGGCCACTCCACCAGCGCTAGCCGGGCAAGGCGCTTTTAAGCAATTCGCAGAGTTCGGCGACTTCGCCCTGGGCGACGCCCGTCAGCTCCAGCCCGATCTGGCCTTTGGCGATGCGGTGCGGCGCTACCGCCACCACGGGGTCGCCGCCGCGCAGGCGCTGCACCAGGTTTGCCGCATCAAGGCCGCAGACTTGTGCATCGATGGAAAGCCAGAGGCGGTCAAAGCCATTGCCTTGCGGATCGGCTTCGCGTGAGACGGTGACGCCCCTCCATTGCGAGGCCGCTTGCTCGACCCGATCCGTCTTGCGTTGCTGATCGGCACGCCAGTCATCCGACGACACGGCCTGCCGGGCTTCCAGAGCGGCAATCACACCGGCGATGGCCTCCTTGCTGGGCTTCATCGCCCGGCCTATGCCGCCGTGCTGCGCATCCACTGCTGCGACCAGCTCCGCACGGCCCATCACCAGCCCAGCCGTCGGCGCACCCAGGTATTTCTGCGCGCTGACCAGCACCAGCGCTGCGCCGGATGAAACGAGTTCGGCGATGCGCCAGTCCTGCGCCGCGCCATCGAGCACCAGCGGTACGCCGGCCGCATCGGCCAGCGCCACCAGGTCGCGCGTGAGTTGCGGGCCGGAGCCGGCGGCCAGGTGCGACTCCACGGCCAGCACGCAGGCCACGCCGCCATCGGCCAGGGCCGACTTCACATCCACTGGCGTATCGCAGACCACCAACTGCGCACCGGCCAGCCGCACCGCCTGCGCAATCGAATGCCCGTAGTTCACCTGGTGCCCGGCGAGCATCACCACCTTGTTAGACATTCCGGAGGTATCCGGCAGCTGCGCGATGCACGCCGCATCCGCACCCGCCATACAGGCCGCCACCGCCAGCGTGATGCCCGCTGCGGTGCAATGCGTCACGCAACCAGCCTGCGCCCCACTCCACTGCGCGAGGCGTTCACCGGCCAGCGCCTGCAGGTCGGCCATCGCCACGTTGCGCTGCAGCATCTGCGCGGCTGCCTCCGCCACCTGCGGCGAGGCGCGCGACACGCCAAACGGCGTGGCCGTGCCCCAGGCGTTGATGACGCGGCGCAATGGGCTTGGGCGTTGGGGCATGAGCAAAATTGTGCCACCCCCGAAAATTCTTCAACCTGCCCCGGCGGCCAAGCCGGTAGCATCCGGGATAGCCCGAGGAGACAACAGCCATGCCCGTCATCACCAACATCGAGGACCTGCGCGTCCTGGCCAAGAAGCGCGTGCCGCGCATGTTCTACGACTACGCCGACTCCGGCTCGTGGACCGAGAGCACCTACCGCGCCAACGAGGCCGACTTTGCCGGCATCAAGCTGCGCCAGCGGGTGGCGGTGAACATGGAAAACCGCAGCACCCGCACAAAGATGATCGGGCAGGACGTGGCCATGCCGGTGGCCATCGCGCCCACAGGCCTGACGGGCATGCAGCACGCCGATGGCGAAATCCTGGCAGCGCAGGCGGCCAAGAAATTCGGCATCCCCTTCACCCTGTCGACGATGAGCATCTGCTCCATCGAGGACGTGGCCAAGGGCACGGACAACCACCCGTTCTGGTTCCAGCTGTACGTGATGCGCGACCGCGGTTTCATCGAGCGGCTGATTGACCGGGCCAAGGCGGCCAACTGCTCGGCGCTGGTACTCACACTGGACCTGCAGATCCTGGGGCAACGCCACAAGGACATCATCAACGGCCTGTCGGCGCCGCCCAAGCCCACCATCGCCAACATCATCAACCTGATGACCAAGCCGCGCTGGTGCCTGGGCATGCTGGGCACGCCACGCCGCAACTTCGGCAACATCTTCGGCCACGTCAAGGGCGTGGAGAACATGGGCTCGCTCAGTGAATGGACGGCCAAGCAGTTTGACCCGGGCCTGTCGTGGAACGACGTGGAATGGATCAAGAAGCGCTGGGGCGGCAAGCTGATCCTCAAGGGCATCCAGGACGCGGAAGACGCGCGCATCGCGGCCGACACGGGCGCCGACGCGCTCATCGTCTCCAACCACGGCGGGCGGCAGCTGGACGGCGCGCCCTCCTCCATCTCGGCCCTGCCGGCCATCGTGGACGCGATCGGCGATCGCATGGAAGTGCACATGGACGGCGGCATCCGCTCGGGCCAGCACGTGCTCAAGGCCTGGGCCCTGGGTGCGCGCGGCACCTACATCGGCCGCAGCATGCTCTACGGCCTGGGCGCCATGGGCGGCGAAGGCGTGACCAAGGCGCTGGAAATCATCCACAAGGAACTGGACCTGACCATGGCCTTCTGCGGCCACACCGACATTCACAAGGTGGACAAGGGCATCCTGCTGCCGGGGACTTACTAGCGCGGGTGAAAGCCGGGTTGCGTGCGCAAGGTTCCGCGCAGGCCAAGGACGCCGGACGGCCGACGCAGCGAATGTCCCCCGGCGCCGTGAGGGCGCCTCCTCCTTGATTTCGCCGCGCCGGCCATCCAGCATCCTTGTCCTGAGGCCCGGCATTGGTCTTCGACGTTTCGAACACCCACGGCGTGACCGATTGGGTCAGTAGGGCACCCTGCCGGCCCAATCTCGCCACCACTGCCGCCAGCGCTCAAGCAGTATCCATGCGCCTCGCAGGCCAAAAAGCATCTGCAAGGCGCGCAGAATGTGCTTGCGGGCTTTTTACCGCCGCCCGCTACACTGACCGCCGAACACAAGGGGACGGTGATGGAGAAGGCGCAGGCGGACGAGCTTTTTTCGCGCGGACTGGCGCATCAGCAGGCGGGGGAGCTCGACCAGGCGCAGGCCGCTTATGAGCAGGTGCTGGCGGCCTTCCCGGCCTATGTACATGTGCCGCACCTGCTGGGCGTGATCGTCAGCCAGCGCGGGCAATGGTTCCTGGCGCGGCGGCTGATCGAAACTTCGCTGCTCTCGCATGCGAACGACGCTGACGCGCTGGCCAACCTGGGCTGGGTGCTGTTCAACCTGGGCCACCACGACAAGGCCGTCGCCCGTTGCGACCAGGCCATCGCGCTCAACCCGGCCCACGCCCGCGCCTTCCTCACCCGCGGGCTGGGGCTGCGCTTCATGGGCAAGCTTGAAGAAGCCATTGCCTCCTTCGAGCGCGCACTGCAACTCAATCCCCAGATGGTGGAGGCGCTCAACTACCGCGGCCAGTGCCTGCACGCGCTGGGCCGCTTCGAGCAGGCGCTGGAAAGCTACGAGGTGGCGCTGAAGCTGCAGCCGCAGTTCGCCGACGTGTACAACAATCGGGGCGCTACGCTGACGCTGCTGGACCGGCATGAGGAGGCCTCGCAGAGCTTCCAGAACGCGCTGGCGCTGCAGCCGCGCTTTCCGGAAGCCCTGTTCAACTACGGCCTGGGCCTGCAGAACGCAGAGAAGTTTGAGGAGGCGCTGGCCTGCTACGACGCGGCGCTGGAGATCAAGCCCGACTACCCCGAGGCACTGATGCACAGCGCGTTTGCCCTGCAGCGCCTGCGCCGCACGCCGCAGGACTGCGTGGCCCGGCTCGACAAGGCCCTGGTGCTGCGGCCGAACTACTTCGAGGCATTGAACGGCCGCGCGAACATCCTGGGCCAGCTGGAACAGTACCAAGAGGCGCTGGAAAACTACGACCGGGCACTGGCCATCAAGCCCGACTTCCACGAAGCCTGGATCAACCGCGGCCACGCGCTGCGCGAGATGGGCCGGCTGGAAGACGCGGCGCATTCGTTCCGCGAGGCGCTGCGCCACGGTGGCGATGCCGAGAGCGGCCTGTTCTCGCTGGCGGCGCTGGGCAAGGAGGCCGCGCCGCCGATTGCCCCGCGCGAGTACATCGTCAGCCTGTTCGACCGTTACGCCGACCGCTTCGACGAGCACCTGGTCGGCAAGCTGGGCTACCAGGCCCATGAGCGCCTGTGCGAGGCCCTGCTGGCACTGAAGCCACCGCCCGGCACTGCGCTCGACCTGGGCTGCGGCACCGGCCTGTGCGGCCCCTTGCTGCAGCCCGTACTGAGCGGCACCATGACCGGCGTGGACCTGTCGCCCAAGATGCTGGAAGCGGCGGGCAAGCGCGGCATGTACGGGCCGCTGGCCTGCCTGGACGTGAATGCCTACCTGAAGGACCAGGCGCAAGACAGCTTCGACCTGGTGGTCTCGACCGACGTGTTCATCTACATCGGCGACTTGCAGGAAACGTTTGCGGGTGTGCGCAAGGTGCTGCGCGCCGGCGGCCTGTTCGGCTTTTCGATCGAGACGGCGGGCGACGAGGACTTCGTGCTGCTGGAGTCGCGCCGTTATGCGCAGTCACCGGGCTACATCAAGCGGCTGGCGGCCCAGCATGGCTTTGAAGTGCTCAGCCTCACGCCTTGCGGCATCCGCAAGGAACATGGCGTGGACTTGCCTGGGTATATCGCGGTGCTTCGCTAGCGCGGTGCTTCGCTAGCGCGGTGCTGCGCTAGACCGGGTTGAATTCAATCCCGGTCGCCGCCAGGCCGACCAGGTTGACGCTGGACTGGTTCTGCGCAGTGTCGGCTGCCAGCACGCCCAGGCTGCCCTGGGTATGGGCCCCGCTGTCGAGCAGGCCGACATACAGGGCGCGTTCGGCGGCGCCGGGCGCCACGCCGACGACGTTGGTGTAGAGCAGATCGACCACGGCCGTGTTGCCGGCATTGGCGCCCAGCCTGGCATTGATCGCCAGCTGCATCAGCGACGCATAGCTCATGCCGCCGTCGAGCAGCGACAGGCCGGTGCCCACGTAGTCCTTGTTGGTGAGCGAGGTACGGCCAAACACCGCGCCCAGGACCTTGGCGGTGGTGCCGGCGTTGCCCGAGACGTCCAGCGCCACGCGCGTGTCGGAAAACTTCAGCCGCTCCACCGACACCAGCGCGTCAACCCCATCGTTGCCGCTGCGGTCCGTCACTGTGTAGCCGGTGGCCGACGCGGCCAGCGTGTAGCCGGCCCGCGCCGACAGCATCACCAGCGTGTCAATGCCGGCGCCGCCGTTGACGGCGTCGTTGCCCGCCGTGCTGGTGAAGGTGTCGGCGGCCGCCGTGCCGATCTGCGAACTGCCGGAGGTGCCAGTCAGGTTGGACACACGTGACAGGCTGAGCGACTCCGACCCCGAGAGGGTCAGCGTGGCATTGCCAAGCACTGCGCGGGTGATGGCCGAGTTGGAAAAGCCCCAGACACCGTCGGTGTTGTTCTGCAGTACATAGCTGAACGCGCCGGTGGCCGCATTCCATGTGTAGGTGCCCGACTCCAGCCCCGGCCGCCCGGTGGGCTCGAGTGCGCTGTTGCCGTAGGTGGCCACGAAGAAGGTGCCGTTGGCCAGGAAAGTGGCCACCGAATTGATGTGGCCGCCGATGTTGGTGGCCTTCCACGAACCCACGATGGACGCCGCCGGCGACAGGATCTGGGTGAAGCCTGCCGTCGAGACGTTGTCGGCAAACAGCAGGCTGTTGCCGGTGACCGTCATGTTGATGGACAGGGAGTCCGAAAGGCCCCAGGTTCCGTCGGTGTTGTACTGCGTGGTGCGGGTGACGGCGCCGGTCGCGGCGCTCCATGTGTAGGTGCCGAATTCCATCCCGCTGCGGCCGGTCGGGTCCACTGCGGAATTGCCGGTATTGGCGGCAAAGTACGTGCCGTTGTCCAGGAACGTCGCCACGGCCGTGAGGCCGGGCGGGCCAATGCCGGTGGCGTACCAGCTGCCAACGATGTTGCCTGTGCTTGCTGCCTGGGGAACTTGGCTCACATGACGCTCCTTTGGGACGATGCGCCACAAGGTAGCCGCCTGGCCTCTGAAGGACCATGGCCTCGATTCAGGATTGCCGGACCGGGTGAACTGGTGTAGGAGCGGGGCAGCAATTGGGCGACGCGCTCAGCGACGCCAGACGGCTGCCCCACATTCAGCGCCAAATTCGGCCAACGCCGATTTGGCCAGCACCTCAATGTGGTAGCGCTCCACGCGAATGAGCTGCCTTGCCTCCAGGTCTTTCAAAACAACGGCCACGCTTTGCCGGGTCAATCCCAGCATCTGTGCCAGCTTGGCGTGGGTCATCTTCAGGACGGAGGCGCGCCCTGCCAGTTTCGGCTCTGGCGGCTCATGCATGCCCAGAAGGCAGCGGATGACTTTTGCCTGAGCCGGCAGAAGGGCAGCGGCGGCAACCTCGTCCATCAACCACTGGATCCGGCTGGCCATGCTGTCGAGCACCGTCGCCGCCATGGCCCGGTCCTCAAAGAAGCAATCCCTGAAGTCCTCCACAGGGACACGCCAGAGAAATACCGGCGAGTGCGCGAGCCAGTTTTGCCGCCGCAACGGGGGTTCCTGCAGAAATGCGGCGGTCAACCCCAGCAAGGAACCCGGATGGAGGAAAGCCAGCAGGTGTTCATCCCCTGTGTTCAAGCTGGTGACGGCTTCCACAACGCCCGAGGCCAGCACGAAAACGGCGCTCGCATCCGTGCCTGCATGCTGGACAAGACTTCGTGCCGGCAGGGAAACAGCCACTGCGCCCGACTGGAGCCGCTCCACGGTGCGGTCAGACCAGCCGGCAAATCGTGGGTGCGCACGCAGGAACAGTTTGAGTCCGACCAGTTCCTTTTTGAATGGCGATTTTGTGAGCACGGGGCGTTTGGTATTGCGGCAACTACTCAGGGCGAATGTAAGAAATATTACGCCTGCCGCTGAGCTTGGAATGCACAATTTGTGTCACAAATTGACACAAATTCTTGAGTCAAAGCCCAGTTACCCAAACAACCCCAATGACACTCACACGACCGAAATGGGTTTACGCCCTCATAGCCCTGTCTGCATTGGCGTGCCTGCCAACGACTGCGACGTCGCAGGTCAGCTGGTCTTTGGCCACCGGATATCCTGACTCCAGTTTTCATGTCAAGAACCTGCGTGATTTCGCCTCCGACGTGGCCGCCAGGACCAACGGCCAGGTGCAGATCACGGTGCACTCCAACGGATCGCTGATCAAGGCACCGGACGTACGCAACGCCGTGGCAGGCGGCAGCGTTGCGGCCGGTGAGGTATTTGGACCCAGCCTGGGGCGTATTCACCCGATCTTCACGCTGGACGCCGTCCCGTTTCTGGCTACCAACTATGCTTCCGCACGAAGCCTCTGGAATGTCGCGCGCCCGCTGGCGGAGAAGAAGGCCTTGGAGCAGGGAGTCGTCCTGCTCTATTCGGTGCCGTGGCCGCCACAGGGCCTGTTTTCGCAGAAGGAAATCCGGTCCAGTGCGGACTTCAAGGGACTGAAGATGCGCGAGAACGCGCCGCCCATGAAGCGGCTGGCGGAACTGCTGGGTTCCGATCCGGTGAACGTGGAAACGCCTGATCTGGCCGCCGCGATTGCCGCCGACAAGGTGCAGCTTGTGTTCACATCGGCAGCCCAGGGCGTGGACACCCGGATGTGGGAAAAACTCCCCTGGTTCTATGCGATCAATGCCTGGATGCCGCGCAATGTCGTGATGGTCAACAAAAAGGCGCTTGACCAGCTGACGGCTGGCCAGAGAGATGCCGTGATCAGGGCGGCCGCAGCAGCGGAAGAAAAAGGCTGGTTGCTGAGCGAACAAAATGCAGACGAGACGCTCAAGGCCCTGAAGGACAAGGGCGCGCGTATTGGCGCCATGGACGGCGGCACCAAGGCGAAACTGGACCGCGCCGGTGCGGAGCTGGGTTCGGATGCGATGAAGCGCGCCGATGCCGAATTGCTCGGGATTCTTTCAGCGTATTTCAGCAAGGCCGCCGGGAAAAAGTAGCTGGCCCCGACCGGGGTCGAAACGCTAGAGCCGTGAAGAACCGGACTGCCTGGCGAGCAGGTACAGCGTGAACGGCAGCAACACGGCAGCAGCCGCCACTTCCGAGAAAATCGTCACGTTGGACATCAGCGTGTGCAATTCCATCGGCGCCAGCGCGTAGTGCCCCAGGCCGTCAAACCCCATCGCCGCGTACGCTGCCACAAAGAGCAGCCCCGCCGCGATGAACTGGTGGCGAATGAGCAGGAAGCCCACCACCCCCACAGACGTGATCGCCGCCCAGGAACCGTAGACCTTGGCACGCGTCAGCCATGCCGGCAGGTTCGGATACTCGCAGATGAATTCGGCGTTGTGGGCGAAGTGGCCGAGGCTGGTGAGGAAATAGGCCGCCGTCAGCGCCAGGAGAACGCGCTGGAAGGCAGGTGCGGAAGATCTTGTCTTCATCAAAGGTACCGAGTCGGTGGTGTGGAACGGCTCACGCGGTAGTGTGCCTGCGCGTGCGGATGGCGTGCGCGCTACGGCCTGGAATCCGCCTTTGTGCGCATAGCCAGGTAGTTGCCGATGGCAACCGCCACCACCCAGCTCAAGACCAGGGCGATGGAACTCGCATGCGACCCCTCGTTGTCCCTGAACTGGACCAGGAGAGCGCCGATCGGCAGCATCCCCAGGAACATGCCGTACCAGGGGGCGCGCAACCTGCGTGTGACGAAAGCGGCAATGAGGAAAGGCAGGAACATCAGGAACTGCCAGGGCGTAGGCACGCCGATCCAGAGCAAGCCCAATGCCAGAAACGAGAGGCCGAACCCGGCCGCCAGAGCGGTGCCGCTTTTGCCTGCCTGTGCGACTTGATTCATGGGAGATGGCTCCGGGAAGTTGCGTGCTGCTCAACGCTTGAATCGAGGGGCGGCACTGCGCTCGAGGGAAGGCTGGCAGTCACCTCTGCCCCTTGTTTGGCTGCAGCCCAGCGACCAGTGCGGCCTGCATATCGGCAGGCAGACTCGCTACGCCTTTGATTACACCGGGGCCGCCATTGCGCCAGTGGACCGTGAACTCGCGTGACTGGACTGCGCCCGGCACCGGGTACGTGATGACTTGCAGAACCACCTCTGTCGCTCCTTCAACCAGCGAAGCGGAGGAAAGCAGCTTGACCACGGGCCCGAGCTCACGAACCCCAATGACTACCACCCGGGTGAATGGCCCAGCCTCCGAGACAAGCTGCGCGGAAACAGCTACCGGGCTGAGACTGGCGATCCGCCGGATTTCCGAACGGGCGAAGCAATTTGAGCCCGCGAAGAAGTTCTTCAGCCCCGTTGAGGCGGCCAGCTCTCGATCGACTGCATCCTTCTGGTCGGCTCGCCACTCTGGTGCCCAGAGAACGAGCGCTGCAGCCGTGCTTTCACACACTGCTGCCTGGGGCGAGGGCGTCAGGGTGACGGCTGTGCTGGCACATCCGGCCAGGAGCAAACCGCTGAATAGAACTGACAAGGATTGGAAGAATTTCCTGGGAGATGCCATGTGTAAAGCCCAACGTCGGATATTACCGGCGCGCAACACGCGCGGCGTTGACCCTCATTCAGCGCCCGCCGGCCGGCCTGGCCGGCACCGTCTTCAAATACGCATACAGCGCCTGCGCGTCCACGTCGTTGACCTGGCTGAGCGAGCCGAACGGCATCACCTTGATGCTGCTGCCATCGGGCCGCTTGCCGCTGCGCAGCATCGCCGTGAACGCAGCCGCATCCTTGTATTGGGCCATGCCGCTGCCCTCGCCGGGCGTGAGGTTGGCGGCGGCGGGCCAGTCGGGCGGACCGCCGGGGATCTTGCCGCCCGAGAGCTTTTCGCCGTGGCAACCAATGCACATATTGGCCACGTAGGCGCCGTGCCCGGCGTTCACGCCCGCCTCCACCGGCTGCGCGGGCGGAAGCCTGTGGTCGATGCGGCTGGCCGCGTCGGGGATGGCGCCAAAGCCGTAGAGAGCGCGAACGGGCAAGGGCAGCTGCAGGATGGCC
>CALRME020000033.1:0-11416 GCA_943369045.1 Sphingobacterium thalpophilum | reverse complement strand
CCAGCAGCTTGTTGAAGGCGTCACCCAGGGCCTGGATTTCGTCGCCCGTGTTCACGGTGGAGCGCACTTCGTCGTCTCCCGCGGCCACCTGGGCCACCACCGCCGACAGCGCGTTTACCGGCCGTGTGATCGTGCGCACAAACAGGAAGCCCCCCATGCCGGCCAGTGCCAGCACCACGGCTGCAACCAGCAGCGTGCGCGTGAGGGTCTGGCTGGCCAGCTGCGTCGAGCCTGCCAGTGCTTCGGCCAGGGACACTTCGGCCAGCACGCCAAAACGCACGCCCAGCACCTCCACCGGGCCGTAGGCTGAAAACACGGGCTCGCCGCTGTAGTTGGTGGACTGAACGAAGCCGTCCTTGCCCGCAGCGGCGTCGCGCGCGGCCGGCGTGTTGACCCTGACCACGCCGATGGAGGTGCTCTTGCGGTCTGCGACGGCGAGCTGCGTGGCGTCCGCCTTGTCGCCCAGCGCCTTCAGGAACCCGGCCTTGTCTTCCAGCAGGAAGCGGCTGTCGGTGCGCATCAGCAAGTCGGTGCCCACCATATAGGTTTCGCCCGATACGCCCAGGCCCTGGGCTGTCCAGTTGCGCCCGGCAGTCATCACGGCGGACACCTTGTCCAGCGGGATCTGGGCGGCCAGCACACCGATCACGCGGTCGCCCTCGGCGATCGGCAGGCCGATGAACGCCGCCTGGTCGTTGTAGGAGATGAAGTACGGTGCGTAGTCCGACATGGCCACGGTGTCCGGCTTGCCGGCCTTGGCCTTGCGGTACACGTCGCCCAGCCCTGACTTGGCCGCAGGCCCGTCGGCCAGGCTGGTGGCAAAGTCCAGCTCCTTGAACGCGGTGTAGATGATGCGGTCGGTCTGGGTGTCGATCAGGAAGATGTCATAGAAGCCCAGCCGGTCGCGAAAGGTCTCCAGCGACGGATGCAGCCGTGCGTGGGCGGCGCCGTAGGCGGAGCGCTCCGCCGGCTCGGTCAGCTTGTTTTTTTCGCCCTGGGGGTTGGGGTTGGCTGCACTGAATGCATGCTGCAGCGTCAGGGCGACCGGGTCCAGCCCATCCAGCAGCGCCTGTACGCCCGCGGGTGGCTGGGGGTTGCGTTTGCTGAATTCAACCGTGAAGTCCTTCAGGTACGACACCTTGAGCTCTTCGCGCATCTGGCGCAGTGCCTCGGGCCTGCTGCTGTCAGCCACCGTGCCAAGGGTTTGGCGCAGGCTTTTGTAGCCGTCCACCAGCGCGGCATTGCCGGCCATGGCGCGCAGTGAGCGCGCCAGCGAGCCAAAGTAGTCGTTGAGCTGCTGCTTGCGGATTTCGCGCAGCGACACCAGCTGGCTTTGCACAGCCTGCGTCAGGCTGTCGCGCGACAGATCCACGGCGCCGCCGCCCACCAGGAACGAGGTGATCAGAATGGGCACGACGGCCAGGGCCGCCGTGCCGATGAACATCTTGGTTGAAAGTTTCATTTGTTGTTGTTCTCGTTGTTATGCGTTACCCATGCCCGACAGTTCCTGGCGCAGCGCCAGGGCCAGGGCGGGCCAGTCCACTTGCAGTGCCACGGTGTCGTCGCCCAACGTGCAGGCGTGCCTGGCAAATGGCATGACGCCGCCGAAAGTGGCCGACACACGCAGTGGCAGGTCGTCGCTGACGCTCTCGCGCCGGGCGGTTGCCAGGTCCACGACCACCGGCGCCTGGGTCAGCCGGATGGCCCAGCTGTCGGTGCCGTCCGCCAGGCGCAGCGCGTTGTGGCGGTGGTTGCGCGCATGCGCGGGCGCGGCTGAGGGGCCGGTGCGGGCCGCCCAATGCGCGATGTCCACCAGCGGGGTGGCGACGCCATCGGCCGAATACAGACCGATCAGCCAAGCGGGCGAACGCGGGATGCGCACGAGGGCCGCCAGGTCGGCGGTGTATTCGCGTGCCTGGGCAAACCCGACCACAAAACGCAGGTTTCCCGCGGTGACCAGCTGGTGCAGGTCACGTGGATCTGCGTCGGGTGCCGGCTGCTGCGGCACCTGTGTTGCGGGCGTCTGCATGGCGGCGGCGTCAGCCGATGGCCTTGACGATGTCCAGCAGGGATTGCGGCGGGTAAGGTTTGGTGATGTAGCCCTTGACGCCCAGCATTTGCGCCCATACGCGGTCAGCCTTCTGGTCCTTGGCGGTCACCAACACCACCGGGATCATCTTGGTTTCGGCGCTGCCCGAGAGCGTGCGGGTGGCCTGAAAGCCATCCATCTCCGGCATGTTGACGTCCATGAAGATCAGGTCAGGACGGGTTTGCGAGGCGGCCTGAACGGCTTCCTTGCCATTGCGCGCCACGGTCACGTTGTAGCCTGCTCCAGCCAGGGTAGTTTCGAGCAGTTTCAGGTCGCCTGGCGAGTCGTCAACGCACAGAATGGAGTGGATCGTCACGTAAGTTTCCTCAAAATGTACCAATTTGTTACTTGTAACTTTAAGGAATTCCCTCAATTTAGAAGTCAAATTTTTTCCACTTGATATGTAACTGAGTAGTTAGCATGCCAAAGCTGGACTATCGTTGCAGACGCGCGTGTGGGTGTGACGGAAATCACGCCGGAGACAGATCAGGACAAGAGAACAACATGCCAACAACAATCAGAGGAGGACTGGCCGGCTATCTGCGGACAGTCGAGCCCTTTACAGCATGGTCACATGCCACGCAGATGACTCTGGCCCGTGACAGCGAGGTAGTGGAATATGTCAGCGGCACGCCGCTGCAGCAGGCGGGTAGCCATGCCAGTGTGGTTTACCTGCTGTTTTCCGGCGCTGTGGAAATTTCAACGCCGGTCGCCGCCGGCCACAGGCACTGCATCGGCTATGTCTTTCCAGGTGCCCTGGTGGGCGCACCCGCGATGCTGAGCCCCGGCATGCTGACGCAGGACTGGACCGCGGCATCGCGCGTCAAGGCCTGGCGCATTCCCCGTGAGACATTCGTTGAATGTTTCTGGGCTGACCGGCAGATGGCCTCAACCATCGTCATGATCATGACCGGCTGGATGCGGCGACTGGCGGATGCTGCGGCGCATTGGGTGCATCTGGAGTCCCATGGCCGCGTGGCCTATGCGTTGCTGCTGATGTCGGATTCGATTTACGGCAGGGGCATTGTTCCGTCGGACTTGCAGATCACGCACGGGAAGCTGGGCGAGATGACCGGGCTGACGCGCCAGAGCGTGGGCACTGCATTGCGCTCGCTGCGCGATGCCGGCCTGGTGTCTGTCCAGGCACGCAACGTGACGGTGCTCAGTCCGGACGGTCTGAAAAAGATTGTCGACAACTCCCAATAGTCTGCGCACAGGCCGCGCGTCGGCTGCGAGCATTTTGGTGCCAAAGGTCCCAGCCGCGTTTCGCGGAGCCCGCCTTTAAGCTGTTCGGCCAAGTTCCAGATCCACCGCGGGGGCGGCGCGCAGCGCCTCGACCTCCACGCGCAGCGAATGGTTGGCGCCCACCAGGGCCTTGACCTTCAGGTTGGTGGCGCGAAGGCGCTCGGCCACGCGCGACATGATGGCGCCCATCAGGGCGCAGGCCACGCCCGGCACGGTGTCGATCAGCCGCGCCAGGGCCTGGCGGTCCAGTACGGCGATGTCCATCGCCGTCACGGCCGTGATGGTGGCCGAGCGAGGCTTGCCGTCCAGCACGCCCAGCTCACCGAACACGCTGCCCGTGCCGAGCATGGTGAGCATCATCGAATCCTGGCTGCCGCCGCCTACTTCGTTTTCCACGATGGCCTCGCCCTGCAGCACCAGCGCCATGAAGCCGGTGTTGGTCACGCCTTCCTGGATCAGCACCGAACCGGCTTCCACGCGCTGGGGCGTGAGAAGGCGCACGATCTGCAGCGCGTGCTCCATCTTCAGCTCGGTGAGCGCGGTGCGTGAGATGAGCAGTTCGGCAACGTCGGAGCGGCTCCAGTTGCGCTTCTCGGTGATGATGCTGTCCATGGCGGTCTCCTCAGCGCAGCGGCTGCAGCGGGTAGGAACTGTCGAAAACGGTCACGCCCCAGTTGGGCGAGATTTCCAGGCGCGCCGTGTCGGTGGTGACGCTGCCGCCACCGGCCAGCTCGACGCGGAACTGCACGTAGTAGGTGCCTGCGGCCATCACACCCAGCGCCCAGCGTCCATCGGCCAGCGGTGCCTGCGCCAGCGGCGCGGCCATGGAGGGCTCGCGCGACAGGATGCCGGTGACGGCGCCCACGGGCTGGTCGAAGGCCACGTTCAATTCCGTTCGACCGTCGGCCGTCCGCATAAGCGCACTGGACAGGCGCACGATGCGCACGGCCACCGCAACGCGCTTGACCGCGTCGAAGCCCTCAATGCCCGCGGGGTCGATGCCGCGGATGCGGGCGTACCAGTTGCCCACGTCCAGGCTGCCCAGGTCGACGCTGGCCGTGGTGACCTTCAGGTCGCGCACCACCTTGTCGAATTTCTCGTCGCTGGCTACCTGCACGCGGAAGGATGCGGCGCCGGCCAGCGTGGGCATTGGCCAGGCACCGGCGGGCTTGCGCACTTCGGCGGGCAGCGCCGAGAGGTCGGGCGCGGGCAGCAGCTGCACCACGCGGATCTCACGCTCGGCCGGGTTGATGTTCGCACCGGTGCCGCGCGGCAGTTCGGCATTGCTGCCCTGCGCCGGGTTGTCGGCGCGCACCAGGCCCTCGGTGACTTCGGTGCGGGCATTGCGCGAGACCGGGTCGTCATAGGCCACGCGGAATTCGGTGGCGCGCACGCCGACCAGCGAGGTGGGCGTTTCAATCTGCAGAGGCGTGGCACGGCGCTGCACCTTGGCGGCAATCGTCTCCAGCGTGCCCTGGGCCAGGCGCACCAGGCCGGAGAACCAAAGGCTGGAACCGCTGACGCCGGGGTCACGCATGGCGTATTCGCGGTTGCTCACCACTTCGGCCAGCGTGTTGGGCAGCAGTTTGACGCGGCTGCCGTCGCCCAGTTCCAGCACGGCGGAGCTGTTGGCGCCCACCTGCAGGCGGGCGCCTTCAGGAAGGGACGCGCCCACCACCGCAGCCGCGCCGCCGAGTTGCACGCTGCCTTCGGCGCTGACGATGCGGCCGCCGGCAGGCTTGAACTTGAGCAGGCGAAGGGGAATCTGCACCACCTGGCCGGGCGTGATGAAGTTCGGGTCCTTCATCCTGTTGAAGGCGGCCACCTCGTTCCAGGCATTGGGCCGGACCAGCAGGTCACGCGACAGGCGGATCAGCTTGTCCGACTTCTGAACCGTGTACGGCAGGCTGGGTTCCACGGCGGGTGCGGCGGCAGGGGTGGGTGCCTGCGCAAGCGCGGCTGTAGCGGCCACGAGGCCGCCTGCAAGAACGATTCGGGCAAGCTTCATCGCAAGTCCTTGGGATTTAACGCGGGGGCCGGATGGCCGTCTTGGGCCGGAAGGCCTTGCAGACAGTGTCGTCCGTTTCCAGGTAGGGGCCGCCTATGAGATCGATGCAATACGGAACGGCGGCAAATATGCCCGCGACCTGTTGCGTGCCGTCTGCGGCCTTGAGCCCTTCCAGCGTTTCCTGGATCGACTTGGGCTGGCCGGGCAGGTTCAGCACCAGGCTCTTGCCGCGGATGACGGCGCACTGGCGCGACAGGATGGCGGTTGGCACAAAGCGCAGGCTGATCTGGCGCATCTGCTCGCCGAAACCCGGCATTTCGCGGTCGGCAATGGCCAGTGTGGCTTCGGGCGTCACGTCGCGCACGGCGGGCCCGGTGCCGCCGGTGGTCAGCACCAGCGAGCAGCCGGCGTCCACGAGTTCGACGAGGGCGGCGCTGATGCCGTCTTTCTCGTCGGGGATCAGCCGGGGCTCGAAGGTGATGGCGTTCTTCAGGGCTCGCGTGAGCCAGTCCTTGAGGGCCGGCAGACCCTTGTCTTCGTACACACCGGCCGACGCCCGGTCGCTGACAGAAACAATGCCGATCTTCACGGCGTCGAAAGCGTCACTCACGGTCGTGCGCCCTTTCGTCCAGCGCCTCGCGCACCAGCTGGAAGATTTCGCGGTAGGAGCGGCTGTGGCGTGGCGCCAGGCCTTTGGATTCAGCCGCCTTGTCCGGCGGGTTGTCCTTGCGGGCCTGGCGGATCAGCGCGCGCAACTGCTGGATGTCGGTGGTGGGGTGGTCGGCGATCCAGAGCTCCAGCGCTTCTTCCTTGTGGATCAGGTCGTCGCGCCACTTCTCGGCCAGGTGCAGGTTCAGGGTGTCGCGCGCGGAGCCGCTGTGTTGTTCCTCCAGGGCGTCACGCGCGGCCTGTTGAACCTCGGGATCGAGCAGGCGCATCAGCTTGCCAACGTACTGCATCTGGCGGCGGCGGCCCTCGAAATTCGTGATGCGCCGTGTTTCGGCCAGCGCTTCCATCAACCGGTCGGGCAGGCCCGCGCGTTCGGCCAGGTCGGCGCGCAGGGTGAGCAATTCCTCACCGAGCTTTTGCAGCTCGGTGCTCTCGCGCTTGAGGTCGGTTCGGCTCGCTTCATTCGTGCCTTTGAGCTCGGCCTTGAGCTCGAGGTCCAGCTCGCTGCCTTCGGCAACAAACTGGCCACGCACGAAATAGCCTTTTTTCGGTTTACGGGACATCAGTAGGGGGTTCGGTTACGGTGAACGCTGCTGGCTCACTGCCGCAAGTATCATAGCCCCGCCATGACAAAAAACGCCTCCCGAACCGATGCCGGTTTCAGCTACAGCCGCTCGCGGTTCGAAGAATTGGTCGATACGGCCCTGGCCCATGCCAAAAAGCTGGGCGCCACCGACGCCGGCGCAGAGGCTTCCGAGGGCAGCGGGCTGTCGGTTTCGGTCCGCAAGGGCGAACTGGAGACCGTGGAGCGCAACCGCGACAAGTCCCTGGGCGTCACCGTCTACATCGGCCACCGCCGCGGCAACGCCAGCACATCCGATTTCTCGAAGGCCGCCATCGAGCAGACCGTGCAGGCGGCCTACGACATCGCCCGTTTTACCGCCGAGGACCCGGTGGCCGGCCTGCCGGACGAGGGCGACATTGCCCAGGCAAGCGAGCAACCCGACCTGGACCTGTTCCACCCCTGGGACATTGACAGCGAAAAGGCTGCCGAACTGGCGCTGCGCTGCGAAGCGGCGGCGATGACCACCAGCAAGAAGATCACCAACAGCGAAGGCGCGGGCGTGTCGGCCCAGCAAAGCCACTTTTTCAGCGCCCACAGCCGGGGCTTTCGCGGTGGCTATGCCAGCTCGCGCCATTCCATCTCGGTGGCGCCTATCGCAGGGCGCGGCGACGGCATGCAGCGCGACGCCTGGTACAGCTCCATGCGTTCCGCCGGTGAAATGGCTTCACCGGAGTCAGTGGGTCGCTATGCAGCCGAACGGGCCCTCAGCCGCCTGAAGTCGCGAAAGATCGCCACCACCGAGTGCCCGGTGCTGTTCGAGTCGCCGTTGGCAGCCGGCCTGCTGGGCGGCTTTGTGCAGGCGGTGAGCGGCGGCGCTTTGTACCGCAAGAGCAGCTTCCTGATGGATTCGCTGGGCAAGACGGTTTTCCCCAGGCACATCGACATTTCCGAAGACCCGCACGTGGCCCGCGGCAAGGGCAGCGCGCCCTTCGACGAGGAAGGCGTGCGCACGACGGCCCGCAAGGTGGTCGACGCCGGGCGTGTGGAAGGCTACTTCCTCTCCAGCTATTCGGCCCGCAAGCTGGGCATGAAGACCACCGGCAACGCCGGTGGCTCGCATAACCTGGTCATGAGCTCGCGGCTCACGAAGCCGGGTGATGACCTCGATGAAATGCTGCGCAAGCTGGGCACCGGCCTGTTCGTCATTGAACTGATGGGGCAGGGCGTGAATTACGTCACCGGCGACTATTCGCGCGGTGCCAGCGGCTTCTGGGTGGAGAAGGGCCGCATTGCCTTCCCGGTGCAGGAAATCACCATCGCCGGCAACCTCAAGACCATGCTGACCGGCATCCAGGCGGTGGGCTCGGATGCCTACAACTACGGCGCCAAGACAGTGGGCTCCATCCTGGTCAACAAGATGAAGGTCGCGGGCAGCTGATCAGCCGGCCAGGGCCGCTTTCACAGCAGCCGAGACCTGGCCCATGTCGGCCTTGCCGGCCAGTTTGGCCTTCACCGCGCCCATGACCTTGCCCATGTCGCCGGGGCCCTTGGCTCCGAGTTCGGCGACGATGGTCTTTACGGCCGCAGTCACTTCGTCCGCTGACATGCGTGCCGGCAGGTAGGCCTGCAGCACCACGGTCTCCGCCTTTTCCTTGTCCGCCAGGTCCTGGCGGCCGGCTTTCTCGAACGCCTCAATGCTGTCCTTGCGCTGCTTGAGCATCTTGTCGACGATGGCGATCACCATGACGTCGTCCAGCTCCACGCGCTCATCGACTTCTTTCTGCTTCATGGCGGCTGTCAGCAGGCGGATGGTGCCCAGCTTGTCGGCTTCCTTGGCACGCATGGCGGCCTTCATGTCTTCGGTGATGCGTTCTTTGAGGGACATTTTTTTCTCCAGAAATGAAAAAGCCTGCTTGAGCGTCCCCAGGCAGGCTTTGCGGACGCCGCGCGGACGCGGTGCCTTCGTTCTTAGTACAGCTTCTTGGGAAGCTGCATGCTGCGAACGCGCTTGTAGTGGCGCTTGACGGCCGCGGCCTTCTTGCGCTTGCGCTCGGCGGTGGGCTTTTCGTAGAACTCGCGTGCGCGCAGTTCAGTCAGCAGGCCCAGCTTTTCAATGGTGCGCTTGAAGCGGCGCAGTGCGACGTCAAACGGCTCGTTCTCTTTAACTCGGATGGTGGTCATTAGCCAATGAATTCCAAAATGTGCAGCAAGCGGGTTCAGGGGAGATCGGGCCCTTGAGCCATTGACTGCGGGTTCCCCAACTAAATGTTGATCAGGCCGTTGGGGTTTGCCAGCAAAGCCCTAGATTATAGCGCTGTTTGGTGCCCGGGCAACCAGTGCCTGGGCGCATGCAAAACCACTGGCCCACGCCCACTGGAAGTTGTAACCGCCCAGCCAGCCGGTCACGTCCACCACTTCCCCAATGAAATAGAGCCCGGGCTGCTTTGATTCCATGGTCTGGGACGACAGATCGCGGGTGTCCACCCCGCCGGCGGTCACCTCGGCCTTTTTGTAACCTTCGGTCCCCGTTGGCGACAATTCCCAGCGCGAAAGCCGCTCTGCCAATGCGGCCAGCGCCTTGTCGCTGGCTTCACTGACCGGGCGCTGCCAGGCCGCATCGAGTTGTACCCATGCGTTCGCCAGGCGGGAAGGCACCAGGCCGGCCAGTTCGTTGGCCAGCAGCTTGCGGGAGGTGGCCTTGGCCCGTGCGAGCTCGGCATTCAAGTCCATGTCCGGCGCCAGGTTCAGACGCAGCGGCTGGCCTTCGCGCCAGTAGCTGGAAATCTGCAGCACCGCCGGCCCGGAAAGACCGCGATGCGTGAAAAGAAGGTCTTCATTGAACGCCATGCGGGTCTTCTTCTGCCCGGTTTCGATCACCACTGGCAGTGCCAGGCCCGCAAGTTGCGACCAAGGTGCCCAGGCGTCTCCGTCAAAGGTCAGCGGCACGAGGGCAGGGCGGGTTTCGACCATGCGCAGGCCGAACTGCCGGGCGATGCGGTAGCCGAAGTCGGTGGCGCCGATCTTTGGGATCGAGAGGCCGCCCGTGGCCACGACAACGTTGCGTGCCTGAACCGTGCCGCGCTCGGTATCGATCTCGTAGACGCCTTCCGCGGTGCGCAGGGCCTTCACGCCGCATGGCTGCCAGTGCGTGACGCCGCCGGCAGCGCATTCGGCCAGCAGCATCTGGATGAAGTCGTCGGACGAGCGGTCGCCGAACAGCTGACCCTTGTGCTTCTCATGAAAAGGGATGCCGTGGCGCTGGACCAGGGCGATGAAGTCCTGCGGCGTGTAGCGCGACAGCGCCGAGCGGCAGAAATGCGGGTTCTCGCCCAGGAAGTGCTTGTGCGGCGCGGCCGGGTCGAGGTCGCGGTTGGTGAAGTTGCAGCGCCCGCCGCCTGCGATGCGGACCTTCTCGGCCACCTTCTCGCTGTGGTCCAGCAGCAGCACCTTCAAGCCACGTTGCCCGGCAACGCCCGCGCAGAACAGGCCGGCGGCGCCGGCGCCGATGACGACTGCATCGAAGGAGTGTGGAGAAGTGGGCATGGGGGCGGATTATGCGGGGCAGCTAAACTGCGGCCCAAATTGTGGAGGTAGAGAAAAGTGCTCGAAAAACTCAATGAACTGGCTGAGGGCCACGGTCAGCTTCGCACCGGCAACGGTCTGGTCACCGGCGTCATCGCGCTGAGCCTGGCGATCCTGTGTTTCCTGGGGGTGCTGGCTTTCCATTTCCCCGAATATCTGACCACGCCCCAGCTGCGCAAGAGCTACGACGTGGCCCTCATGCGCCAGGTGTTGTTCTGGTCGATGGTGGTAGCAGGGTCGCTCAGCCTGGCCAACATCGTGCTCAACCGCTCGCGCTGGCTCTCGGCATTTGCATTCGTGCTCGTGGCGCTGGCGGTCCTGCTGGGCGGGCACAAGGTCGAGGTCAACCCGAATTTTCCGGACAACACGCCGTACCTGGGCCTGGACTGGTTCATCCTGGACCTGCTGGGCTCCTCGCTGATCTTCATCTTCATCGAGAAGCTGTTCGCGCTGCGCCGCGACCAGCCCATATTCCGCGCCGAATGGCAGACCGATTTCCATCATTTCATCGTCAACCACATGGTGGTGGGCTTCGTTCTGCTGGCAACCAACCTGATGGTCCACAGGTTCTTCGGCTGGGCGTCCAGCGACGGCATCCGCGGCTGGGTGCAGGGCCTGAATTTCTGGGTGGCGCTGTTCCTGATCGTGCTGGTGGCCGACCTGGTGCAGTACTGGACCCATCGCGCTTACCATGAGGTTCCCGTGCTCTGGCGGCTGCACGCGGTACACCACAGCGTCAAAAGCATGGACTGGATGGCCGGCTCGCGCCAGCACATCCTGGAACTGCTGATCACACGAACGCTGGTGCTGGCGCCGATCTACGTGCTGGGTTTTTCCAAGGAAGTTATCGATGCCTACATCGTCATCGTGGGCTTCCAGGCGGTGTTCAATCATGCCAACGTGAGCGTGCGGCTGGGGCCACTGCGTTATGTGATCGTCACGCCCAACTTTCACCACTGGCACCACAGCCAGGACAGCGAGGCGCTCGACAAGAACTACGCGGCGCACTTCGCTTTTCTGGACTACCTCTTCGGCACAGCGGTCAAGAGCACGCGGCTCTGGCCGCAGTCATATGGCGTTCTGGGCGACTACGTGCCCAACGGCTTTGTGCGCCAGTTCAAGTTCCCGTTCACCTGGAAGGGCTGACGCCCGCGCGGATGCTCAGGCGGCGCGAAACTGCGCCGGTGCGCTGCTGGCGGCGGCCACGCCGCTGATGACATCGCCCACGACGATGACGCAGGGGGTGGACAGCCCCTCG
>CALRME020000032.1:0-11562 GCA_943369045.1 Sphingobacterium thalpophilum | reverse complement strand
GGCGACCACGGGCTGCGTCATGGTGGCAATCGCATCGGCATACACATTGCCGCCGCTGGAGATGTGGCCCGTCATCAGGCGGTAAGCCGCCTCTTCGTCGCCCGTGAGGATGGCCTGCAGCACGCCGTTGTGCTCGGCCATCGAATTGCGGATGCGGCCGGGCCGGTCGAACATGGAGGTCTGCGGATGGCGCATGCGCGCGCGCATGGCGCGCAGCTGGCGCGCCAGCACCTCGTTGCGGCTGCCGTCGTAAATGATTTCGTGGAACAGGCGGTTGACCTCGACGTACTTGGCCGCGTCATTCGCCTTGGCGGCTTTCTCGCAGGCCTGGGCGGCCTTTTCCAGCTCGTGCCGCTGGGCAATCGCCATGCGCCGCGCCGAGAGTTTTGCTGCCAGGCCTTCGAGCTCCATCAGCACTTCCAGCATGGCCACGTATTCCGAAAGGGAGATTCCGCTGACCACAGCGCCCTGACGCGAGACCAGGCTCACCAGCCCGGCCGAGGTCAGTTGCAGTACCGCCTCGCGCGCCGGCGTGCGCGACACACTGAACCGGTCCATCAGCGCCTGCTCTTCGATGCGTGAGCCCGGCGGCAGCTGGCCGGAGGCGATTTCTGCCTCCAGCGTGGCGCGGATCTTGTCGCTCAGGTTGATGCGGGGGGCTTGGCTCATGGGGTCTCCGGGGTGCTGGCCGATTCTAGAACAGGCGCGGCGGCAGCACAGCCATAAATATACATATAAACCCCATTTGCATTTTTTCTGTGTTTATCCGTACACTGCGCCACCACGCGGCCAACCCGAGCTGCGTCCAGGAGACAAGATGCAGATCAACCGCCGCCAATTCAGCGCGCTCGCAGGCTCAGGCCTGCTGGTGCCTTCCGCCTATGCGCAGACGCCCGCGATGCTTGCGCAGCTGCACGAAGCAGCCAAAAAGGAAGGCGAGCTCACCTGGTACACCGTGCCGCAGACCTCAGAAGTGGCCGAGCGCATGGGCCGCAGCTTCACCGCCCGCTACCCGGGCATCAAGGTGAACGTGGTGCGCACCACGGCGCAGGTGGCTTTCCAGCGCCTGAACCAGGACCTGAAGGCGGGCGCGGCGAACTGCGACGTGTTCACCTCGACCGACCTGGCGCACTACGTGGACCTCAAGGGCCGCAACCTGCTGATGAAGCACACGCCCGCGGCCACGGCGCTGCTGGACAAGCGGGTGCAGAACATGGACGCGGACGGCTACTTCCATGCGTCGAGCTGCTTCATGATGGGCCTGATCTACAACACCGCCAAGGTCAAGGGCACGGCCATTCCCACCAGCTGGGCCGACCTGGCCGACCCCAAGTGGAAAGGTGTCGCCGCGATGGCCCACCCGGCCTACAGCGGCGCCGCCGGCGCCTGGTGCATCGAGGTGCGCAAGCTCTATGGCGACGGTTTCTTCAAGAAGCTGGCCGCCAACAAAGCCCACGTAGGCCGCTCGACCATCGACGCGGTGACCACGGTGATCTCGGGCGAATGCTCGGTCTCCGCCGGCCCCATGAGCCTGGCCGCGCTGCATGCCTCCAAGGGCAACCCGGTCGCCACCATCGCGCCCAAGGAAGGGCCGGTGCTGATCCTCTCGCCCTCGGCCATCCTGGCCAGCACGCGCCGGCCCAATGCGTCCAAGCTGTTCATGGAATGGCTGCTGGGCAGCGAGGACACGGCCCGCATCGCCTTCGAGGAATTCGGCGTGCCGCTGCGCCCCACCGTCAAGGCCGCGCCCGGCGTACTGGGCCTGGCCGATGCCAAGCCGCTGCTCGCGCCCACGCCGCCGCAGATGGTGGTGCAGATCCCCAAGGTGATCGACCTGTGGAAGGACGCGTTTGGTGTCTGAGGCCAACCCTGGGCTTGTTGCCTATCGCGTACCGGGGCGCTTTGCCGACCCCTCACTCTGGCTGTTCGCGGTCCTGATCGCAGCCCTGGTGCTGCTGGTGGCCAACCCCATCCTGCGGCTGGCCTGGGACAGCTTCCACACCGCGCAGGGCGACTGGTCGCTGCAAAGCTACGCGTCCGCGCTCGGTAGCTCGCGCAACCTGCAAGCACTGCTCAACTCGCTCTACCTGGGGGCAGCCGTCACGGTGCTGGCGCTGGCGCTGGGTGTGCCGCTCGCGCTGGCCGTCTCGCGTTCCAACATGCCGGCGCGCGGCCTGGTGCACCTGAGCGTGCTGGCGGCTTTTGTGATGCCCAACTTCCTGGGTGCCATCGCCTGGATCCTGCTGGCCGGCCCGAACGCCGGTTGGCTGAACCGGCTCTTCATGGCCCTGACCGGCGCAGAGCAGGGGCCGCTCAACATCTTCAGCTTCTGGGGCCTGGCCTTTGTCATCGCGCTGTACACGTTTCCGCTGATCTATGTGTTCACCACAGCGGCGCTGGACCTGATTTCCACCGAGCTGGAAGACGCCGCCGCCATCCACGGCGCGGGCAAGTTCCAGACCATGGCGCGCGTCACGCTGCCGCTGGCGTTGCCGTCCATCATCGGCGCCGCCATCCTGATCTTCCTGGAAGCGATCTCGCTCTACGGCACACCGGCGCTGATCGCCATCCCCGCGCGCATCAACCTGGCGACCACGCAACTGGTCTCGTTCTTCCAGTACCCGCTGCAGGTGGAACAAGCCGCGGCCTTCTCCATGCCCATCCTGCTGCTCACGGTGGTGATGCTGATGCTGCAGCGCCACCTGCTGGCACGGCGCGGCTATGTGTCGGTCTCGGGCAAGGGCGGGGAGCGGCGTCCGCTGGACATTGGCGTGTGGAAGTGGGTGGTGCTGGCGTATTCAGGCCTGGTCGCCCTGCTGGCGGTGGTGATGCCGCTGGCCATCCTGGTGATTGCCTCGGTTTCCAAGGCCTGGGGACGGGGCCTGGCGCTGGGCAACCTCACGCTGGCCAATTACTACAACATCTTTTTCGAGCAGCTCACCGTGCGCTCGGCTTTGGTCAATACGGTGCTGTACTCGCTCTCGACCGCGCTGGTCTGCGTGCTGATGGGCATCTGCGTTGCCTATGCCACGCAGCGCCGCATCACGCCGTTCCCTTCAGTCGTGCAGTTCCTGGCGCTGGCGCCTGTGGCAGTGCCCGGCATCATCCTGGCCATCGGCCTGTACGCCGCCTACGCCGGGCCGCCGTTCTCGCTGTACGGCATGGGCCTGCTGATCGTGATCGCCTTCACCACCCGCTTCCTGCCCATCGCGGTGACGGCCTGCGCTGCCGCCGTGCGGGCGCTCAACCCCGAGCTGGAAGAGGCCGTGCGGGTGCTGGGCGGCGGCCGCGTGACGGTGCTGCTGCGGGTCGTGGCGCCGCTGCTCAAGAAAACCCTGGTCGGCGCCTTCATCCTGATCTTCGTGATCTGCACCAAAGAGCTTTCCACCGCGGTGTTCCTCTCGGGCCCCTCGTCGCGTGTGGTCTCGGTGCTGACGCTGGATTTGAGCGAGCAGGGCAACTACGAAATCCTGGCCGCCATGGGCGTGGTGCTGGTGGCCATCGTCACGCTGGTGGTGGCGGTGGGCATGCGCGTGGCCGGGCGCGACTTCATGCTGCGCCGCGGCTGACGAACAAGAACCAATATGTCCAAGCTCCAACTGAAAAACATCTCCAAGTCCTACGGCGGCAACGCCGTGGTCGACGACCTCAGCCTCGACCTTCATGAAGGCGAGCTGGTCACGCTGCTGGGGCCGTCGGGCTGCGGCAAGACCACCACGCTGCGCATGATTGCGGGCTTCATCGACCTGGGCGCCGGCTCCATCTGTGTGGGTGGCAAGGAAATCTCCGGTGCCGGCCGTACCGTGCCGCCCGAGCACCGCGGCATGTCCATGATCTTCCAGAGCTATGCCATCTGGCCGAACATGACCGTGGCCGAGAACGTGGGCTTCGGCTTGAAGGTGCGCAACACGCCGGCCGACGAAGCGAAGCGCCGCGTCTCTGAAATGCTGGACGTGGTGCACCTGGGCGCGCTGGCCCACCGCTACCCGGCCGAGTTGTCGGGCGGCCAGCAGCAGCGCGTCGCACTGGCGCGCGCCATGGTTGTGCGGCCCGAGGTGCTGCTGCTCGATGAACCGCTGTCCAACCTCGACGCCAACCTGCGCGAGGAGATGGCCGGCGAGATCCGCCGCCTGCACGACGAGTTCCGCTTCACCACGGTCTACGTCACGCACGACCAGTCCGAGGCGATGACGATCTCGGACCGCATCGCCGTGATCAATCTGGGCAAGCTCGAGCAGATCGACACGCCGTGGAACCTCTACAACCGGCCGCGCACGCAGTTCGTCGCCGGCTTCATAGGCCGCACCAACCTCGTGACGGCACAGGTCAACGCCGGTTTTCTCACGCTCATGGGCCTGGCCGGCAGGCTGCTGCCCGAACAGGCGGTGACGCACGGCGCAACCCATGCGCGCGTGTCGATCCGCCCGCAGTCGCTTTATCTCGACAACGCGCGCGATGGTGCCGTGGCCATGGGCGATGTGTCCGTGGTCTCGCGCACCTACCTGGGCGAGCATTGGGACTATGTGGTCAGCCCCGTGGCCGGCGGCGACGCGCTGCGCGTCCATGCACCGCCGGCCAGCCTGCTCGAAGTCGGCCAGCAATCGCCGCTGTTCATCGACCCGCGCGGTGTCGCGGTGGTGAGCTGAAGAACAACAAGGAGACAAAACAACATGAGCAACAACACGCTTCTCTCGCGCCGCCGCCTGCTGGCAGGTGCAGTCGCCAGTTCAGCGCTGGCTACAGGCCTGGCGCGCGCCGTCACCGAGTCGGACATCTTCCCCGTCGTCGAGACCAGCAACGGCCGGCTGCGCGGGCTGGTGTCGGGCGGCATCAACGTCTTCAAGGGCGTGAACTACGGCGCCGATACGTCCGGCGCCAACCGCTTCATGCCACCGATGCCGGTGGTGAAATGGGCCGGGGTGAAGGAGGCGACGGCCTACGGCAACTACGCGCCGCAGCTGCCCAGCAGCCGCGTGCGGGCCTATTCCGACCTCATCATGTACGACATCCAGCCGGGAGGCATGGGCGAGGACTGCCTGGTGCTCAACCTCTGGACGCCGGGCCTGTCGAAGACGGCCAAGCGGCCAGTGATGCTGCACCTGCACGGCGGCGGCTACTACGGCGGCTCGGGCAACTCGCCGCAGTTCGACGGCGAGATGCTGGCGCGCTTTGGCAATGCGGTGGTGATCTCCATCAACCACCGCCTGGGCTCCTTCGGCTTCCTGAACCTGGCGGACGCCGGTGGTTCGCGCTACGCGCAGTCGGGTGCGGTGGGCATGCTCGACATCGTGGCCGCGCTGGGCTGGGTGCGCGAGAACATCGAGGCCTTCGGCGGCGACCCCTCGCGCGTGCTGGTATTCGGCCAGTCGGGCGGCGGCGCCAAGACCAGCGTGCTGATGGCCATGCCCTCGGCCAAGGGCCTGTACCACCGCGCCGGCGTGATGAGTGGCTCGGTCCTGCGCGTGGCGACGCCCGAAGGCTCGGCGCAGGCCGCGTCCGTCTACCTCAAGCTGCTGGGCCTGGACAAGGGCTCCGTCGACCAGGTGCACAAGCTGCCCTGGCACCAGCTGCTGGCCGCGCAGGTCACCATGGAAGACGTGGACCGGGCCAAGGGCGAGGCGCCGCGCGCCTTCACACCGGTGCTCGACGGCGTCGCCATTCCGCGCCACCCGTTCGACCCTGATGCGCCGGCGATCTCGTCGGACGTGCCCATGATGATCAGCACCACGCTGGACGAGCGTGCCTACCGCCAGATCAACTTCGACCTGGATGCACCCGGCCTGCTGGCCTATGCATCACGGCAAGCGCCCGCCGATGGCGAGAAATTGGTGAAGATGTACCGCGATGAAGACGCCAAGGCCACGCCCTTCGTGCTGCAGGCGCGCATCGACAGCGACATGACCTTCCGCAAGACGGCGCATGTGCAGGCCGAGCGGGCCGTCGCCAAGCCGCGAGCGCCCGTCTACACCTACCTGTGGAAGATCCCCAGCCCGGCCTTCAACGGCCGCTACGGCGCGCCGCACGGCGCCGACATCGGCCCCAGCATGCACGACATCCGCAACGGCCTGAACGGCCCGACGCCGGAGAACCTCAAGCTGGCCGGCCAGCTCTCCAGCGCCTGGGCCAGCTTTGCCGCCACCGGCAACCCGAACAACCCGCAGACGCCGCAGTGGCCGGCCTACACCTTGCCCGCGCGGACCACCATGGTCTTCGAGGGCGACAGCAGCCGCACGGCGGCACAGGCCGACCCGCGCAAGGATTTCCGTGAGTACTGGGCCGCGCGCTAGGCCCCGCACACCCCCCAATTGAACCGGAGCAATCAATGACCCAAGCGCCCACCACCGCGCCATCCGCAGCGCCATCCAACGCCCCCCTGTCGCGATACACCGTGCTCGACCTGACCATCGCGCGCGCCGGCCCCGCCGCCGTGCGCCTGCTGGCCGACTGGGGCGCGACCATCATCCGTGTGGAGCCGCCGCCGCAAAAGGACCGCGGTTCCGTCACCGGGCGCCGCCGTGGCGCCGACGAGCAGAACCTGCATCGCAACAAGCGCAGCTTGTTCCTGGACCTCAAGACGCCGCAGGGCGCCAAGGTGCTGCGCCGCCTGATCGAGCGCAGCGACGTGGTGGTGGAAAACTTCCGCTCTGTCGTCAAGGAGCGCCTGGGCCTGACCTATGAGCAGTTGAAGAAGATCAACCCTCGCATCATCCTGGCCAGCATCTCGGGCTACGGCCAGGACGGCCCCTATGCCGAGCGGCCGGGTGTGGACCAGGTGATGCAGGGCATGTCGGGCCTGATGTCGGTCACGGGTGAGATCGGCCGCGGCCCGGTGCGCGTCGGCATCGCCATATCGGACACCACCGCCGGCATGTTCCTGGGCCAGGGCATCCTGCTGGCGCTGTTGCACCGCGAGCACACCGGCGAGGGCCAATGGGTCCACACCTCGCTGCTGGAGGGCATGCTCAACAAGCTGGACTTCCAGGGCGCGCGCTACACCGTGGCGGGCGACATTCCGGTGCAGGAAGGTAACGCCCATCCCACGCAGGTACCGATGGGCACCTTCCGCGCCAGCGACGGGCTGGTCAACATCTGCGCCAGCACGCACAAGATGTGGGATGGCTTTTGCGGCGCGCTGGGCGCTCAGGAACTGCAGAAACATCCGGACTACCAGGACCCCACGCTGCGGCTCAAGCACCGCCACAAGCTGGACGAGGCCGTGAATGCCGTGACGGAGCGCTTCACCACGCAGGAGCTGGTCGACAAGCTCAACCCGGCCGGCGTTCCATGCGGCCCTATCTACAACATCGGCCAGGCCTTCGAGGACGAGCAGGTCAAGCACCTGCGCATGACGCGGCCGGCCACGCATGCCGTGCTGGGCGAAGTGCAGCTGGTGCGCTCGCCGATCAACCTGTCGGCCTTTCCCCACCCCGAGCGCTTCGAGCGCGCCGCGCCGGACCCAGGCGAGCACAGCGAGGAGCTGCTGCGCGAGCTGGGTTTTGGTGACGTGGAGATCGCGGCGATGACGACACAGGGAGCCGTGGCATGACGGGCAAGGGCATTGCACTCAAGACAGAGAAGATCCTGGCCCGTATTGAGGACGGCGTGGGCTGGCTGACCTTCAACAACCCGGAGCGGCGCAACGCCGTGTCGCTGGAGATGTGGCAGGGCATGGCTGATGCGATGTCGGCGTTCCAGAACGACGCCGGTGTGCGCGTGGTGGTGATGCACGGCGCGGGCGGCAAGTCGTTCGCCGCCGGCGCCGACATCTCGGAGTTCGACAAGCACCGCGCCAACGCACAGCAGAAGGACGAGTACGCGCGCATCGCCTCGGGCGGCCAGAAGGGCCTGGTCGGCCTGACCAAACCGCTGGTCGCGATGGTCCACGGCTTCTGCATAGGCGGTGGCCTGGCGATTGCGCTGAACGCCGACATCCGCTTTGCCACACCGGGATCGCAGTTCGGCATCCCGGCGGCGAAGCTCGGGCTGGGCTACGAATACGCGGGCCTGGCGACGCTGGCCCGGCTGGTCGGCCCTTCGACCGCGCGCGACATGCTGTTCAGCGCGCGCTTCCTGGATGCGGATGAAGCCCTGCGCCGTGGCCTCATCAACTTTGTCGTTGAAGAAGACAAGCTGGAAGACGAAGTGCGTGCCTATGCAGCACGCATCGCAGCCAATGCACCGCTGACCGTGCACGCCGCCAAAGCCGCCATGCGCGTGTTCGAGCGCTATTCGCAGAATCCGGCCGCGGAAGAAATCGAGCTGCTGGTCAACCGCTGCTTCGACAGCGATGATTACCGCGAGGGCCGCAGCGCCTTCATCGAGAAGCGCGCGCCGCGCTTTGTGGGGCACTGACATGAACGTACCTGAACTCAAGATCGAAGGCCACGTGGCCACCCTCACCATCCGCCGGCCCGAACAGGCCAACCGGCTGGAACCCGGTGACCTGGCCGTGATCGCGCAACACATCGCGCAAGTCAACGAAACGCCCGAGGTGCTGGTGCTTCGCATAGAGGCCGAAGGCAAGTACTTCTGCAGCGGCTACGACATAGGCCGCATGGGCGCGCAGCGCACGGTGGACTTCGACGAGATGGTCAATGCGCTGGAAGACGCGCGGCCCGTCACGCTGGCCGTGATCCAGGGCGGCGTCTACGGCGGCGCCACCGACCTGGCGCTGGCCTGCGACTTCCGCATCGGCGTGCAGGGCATCGACATGTTCATGCCGGCCGCGCGCCTGGGCCTGCACTTCTACCCGCGCGGGCTCGAGCGTTACGTCAGCCGCTTGGGCGTGGACGTGGCCAAGCGCCTGTTCCTCACGGCCGAACGCATAGATGCGCAGGAGATGAAGGCCGTGGGCTTTCTCACGCACCTGGTCGCACCGGAGGCGCTGGCACAAACCGCCGATGCGCTCACGGCCACGCTGTCGGGCATGGCGCCGCTGGCCATGCTGGGCATGAAGAAGCACCTGAACCGCATCGCCCGCAATGCGCTGGATGCGCAGGACCTGCAGGCCGACATCGCCCGCGCTGCCGCGTCGCAGGACCTCGCAGAAGGCCGCGCCGCCTGGGCCGAGAAGCGCCCGCCGCGCTTTACCGGCCGCTGAATCGCCTTCACTTTCAAGGAGACAAGACCATGAAATTCACGCACGCTCTCGTAACCGCAGCCACCGGTCTGGCATGCGCATTGGCAGGCTCCAGCGCCTGGGCACAGGCCGCTTACCCCAACAAGCCGATCCGCCTCATCGTCGGCTACACGCCGGCCGGCGCGGCCGACTTCATCGCCCGCATCGTCGGCGAGGCCATGTCCAAGCAGCTGGGCCAGACCCTCGTCATCGACACCAAGGCCGGCGCCGGCAGCACGCTGGCTTCCAACCTGCTGGCGCAAGCCCCCGCAGACGGCTACACCCTGGGCCTGGCCACGGGCACGCTCTACGGCATCGACCAGCACCTGTACAAGGTGAAGTACACGCCCGCCAGCTTCACGCCCATCACGCGCTTCACCATCTCGCCGCTGATCCTGGCCGTGAACAAGGACCTGGGCATCTCATCGACCCGGGAGCTGATTGCCTATACCAAGGCCAATCCCGGCAAGCTGAACTACTCGTCGTCGGGCATAGGCGGCTCGCCCCACATGGGCGGCCTGAGCTTCGAAAAAGCCATTGGCGGCAAGATGGCCCACATCCCCTACAAGGGCGGCGCGCCGGCCCTGCAGGCCGTGGTGGCGGGCGAGGTGCAGCTGTCGTTCGGCACGGCCGCCTCGGTGCTGCCGCTGGGCCAGCCGGGCAACGTGAAGATGCTGGGCGTCACCACGCTGCAGCGCTCGGCCATCGCGCCCGAGCTGCCCACGCTGTCGGAAAGCGGCCTGCCGGGCTTCGACTTCAATTTCTGGTTCGGCCTGTTCGGCCCGGCCAACCTGCCCAAGGACGTGCAGGACAAACTTTTCCAGGTTGCCACCCAGGTGCTCAACGACCCGCAGGTGCGCGCCAAGCTGCTGGGGAGCGGCAATGAATCGTCGCCGTCGAAGTCGCCGGCCGAGTTCCACGAATGGGCCACGGCCAACGGCAGGGCCGTGCTGGAGCGCGCGGAAGCGGCCGGGATCAAAGTCGAATGAAGACCTCTGCTGTCATCGCCCACCGCCACGGCGGGCCGGAGGTACTGGAATACGGCGAGATCGAGGTCGGCGAGCCGGGCCCGGGCGAACTGCGCATCGTGCAGAGCGCCATCGGCCTGAACTTCGCGGATGTCTACCAGCGCCAGGGCGCGCACGGGCCGCACAGCAGCACGCAGTTCCCGGTGATCCTTGGCTCGCAGGGTGCGGGCGTGGTTGAGGCCATCGGCCCGGGCGTGCACGGCTTCGAGATCGGCCAGCCAGTGGCCTATGTGCATGCGGGGGCCTATGCGGCCGCACGAGTGCTGCCTGCGGCGCGCACGCTGCCGCTGCCTGAGGGCCTGACGCTGGAAACAGCAGCGGCCACCTTGCTGCGAGGCATGACGGCCGAATACCTGCTGCATCGCCTCTATACCGTCAAACCGGGCGACACCATCCTGGTCCACGCGGCCGCCGGCGGCATGGGCCAGATCCTCTCGGCCTGGGGCCGTGCACTGGGCGCCATCGTGATCGGCACGGTGGGCTCCGAGGCCAAACGCAACGTGGCGCTGGCGCATGGCTGCCACCACGTCATCGACTACCGCCAGGAAAACTTCGCGGCGAAGGTGAACGAGCTCACCCGCAATGAAGGCGTGAACGTGGTCTACGACGCGGTCGGCCGCGACGCCTTCCTGCCCTCGCTGGACTGCCTGCGGGTGCGCGGCATGGCGATCAACTTCGGCACCGCCTCGGGCGACGTGCAGGCCTTCGACCTGCAGCGCCTGCACGCGAAGTCGCACACCGTCTGCCGGCCCACGCTGCGCAGCTTCGTCGCCACCACCGACGAGCTGTGGCTGTCGGCCACCACCTTCGCCGCCGCCGTGCGGCGCGGCGACGTGCGGGCGGAGGTCGACCGCCGCTACCCGCTGCGCGAGGCCGCCCGCGCGCATGCCGAGCTGGAGAGCCGCCAGACCACCGGCGCGGCCATCCTCATTCCCTGAGATTTCCCTGAAACAAGAAAGACAAAACAAGATGCTGATCCTCTACCACGGCTGGCGTTCCAGCGCGTCGCGCCGTGTTCGCCTGTGCCTGGCCGAAAAAGGCCTGGACTACGAAAGCCGCCTCGTCGACATGATCCGTGGCGAGCAGCACTCGCCCGAGTACCTGGCGATGAACCCGAACGGCGTGGTGCCCTGCCTGGTCCTGGAAGATGGCCGCGTGCTGTACGAAAGCTCGGTGATCGCCGAGTACCTGGAAGAGACGCACCCCACGCCCTCGATCCGGCCGGTCGACCCGTACGACCGCGCGACGATGCGCAACTTCGTGCGCTGGGTCGACGAGAAGTGCCTGGCCAAGCTGATCGTCTTCAACTGGAGCCAGTCCATGCAGCCGGTGGCCAGCCAGTGGAGCGAGGACGAACTGGCCAAGCGGATGGCGCGCATCCCCACGGCCGAGCGCCGCGAGGCCTGGTTGCGCGTG
>CALRME020000031.1:0-11589 GCA_943369045.1 Sphingobacterium thalpophilum | reverse complement strand
AGGGCGTGGCCGTGCGCCAGGGCCTGTTGCGGCGCGAGGGCCCGCAGGCCGATGCGCCGTGGACCGTGCTCGGCCAGGACCTCACGGCCGAGCTGGCAGCGCTGGCTGTCACCCTGCGTGATGCCGGCCTGGCCCACGCCTGGCGCAATGAGCAGCTGGCGGTCAACGACGAAGCGGGTGAGCGCCTTGCCACGGTGGAACGGGCGGTGGTCCGGCCGCTGGGCGTGGCGACACAGGCGGTCCACCTGGTGGGGATGCATCCCGATGGCCGCCACTGGATACAGCAGCGCTCGCTGACCAAGGCCAACGACCCGGGCATGTGGGACACGCTGATGGGCGGCATGATCAGCGCGGCCGATTCGCTGGAGCAGGCCCTGGCGCGTGAAACCGGTGAAGAGGCCGGTTTGCGCATGGCGCAGCTGGAAGACGTGGTCTGGGGCGGCCGTATCCTGACGCGCAGGCCGTCCGGCGACGGTGGCGGACGCGGCTACGTGGTCGAGCACATCGACTGGTTTAGCTGCGTGCTGCCTGAGGGCGTCACCCCGGTGAACCAGGATGGGGAAGTGGCCCAGTTTGTCCTGATGGATGCCGGTGAAGTGGCCGGGCGGCTTCAGCGCGGCGAATTCACCACCGAGGCGGCGCTGATCCTTGCCGCGGCTGCCGGCTTATAGGACGGCGGGTTCTTGCCCGACGAGCGCGACGCCATCCTCCTACAGAGTCAGGGCGCAGGGGATGGCACCGCAACCGCCGCCTCGTCCTTAAATTTGTCTTCAACGAGCAGGCAACCGGCCGCAACCGCCGATGCCGGACCTGCCACTGGAGATTGAAATGAAGTTCCGTGCCTACATCGTGGAGGACAGCGCCACCATCCGCGAAAACCTGATCGATACCCTCAAGGAGCTGGCCCTGGTCGAAGCCGTTGGCGTGGCCGAAACCGAATACGAGGGCAAGAAGTGGCTGGCCCAGAACGATGCCTACTGGGACCTGGCCATTGTTGACCTGTTCCTGCGCGAAGGCAGCGGCCTGAACATCCTGGAGGCCTGCCGCTTCCGCCGCCCCGGCCAGAAGATGATTGTGCTGAGCAATCACGCCACCAACGACGTGCGCTGGCGCTGTGCCCAGCTGGGCGCGGATGCCGTGTTTGACAAATCCACGGAGATTGAAGCCCTGGTCGAGTACTGCATGGCGGCGCGCGACCAGGTCGAAAACGCGCACTGAGGCGCGCTTTTGGTCAAAGCTGATCGGTGAGCGCCGGCTGGCGCAAGCGGTTGGGGGCCAGCGCGCCGGCCGAATCCAGGATCGGGTAGGCGATCGAGCAGATGTGTGAATTGATGCGCTTCAAGTCGCTGATCAGGTCAATGTGCAGTGAACTCGTTTCGATGCTCTGCACGGTGTTGTCGGTCAGGCGCGTGAGGTGCGTGGCTGCATAGGCGCGCTCCAGGTCACGAAAGCGCGCCTTTTCCTCCAGCAGCTTCTGCGCGTCGCGCACCGTGCCGTTGAGGAACACGCTCATGCCCAGGCGCAGGTTGTCGATCAGCCGGGCATGCAGTTCGCAGATCTCGGCCATGCCGGCTTCAGAGAAGCTTCGGCCTTTCTTGATCTTCTTGTCCTCGATGTCGATGAGGATGCGTTCGATGATGTCGCCGATCTGCTCCATGTTGATGGTGAAGCTGATGATGTCGGTCCAGCGCCGGCTTTCCTCTTCGGCCAGGGCCTCACGCGAGATTTTGGTCAGGTAGTACTTGATCGCCGAATAGAGCTCGTCGACCGTGTCGTCCATCTTGCGCAGGTCTTCGGCCAGCTTCAGGTCGTTGTTGCGCATCACGGTCAGCATGCCCTGCAGCATGGTTTCCACGATGTCGGCCTGGTGCAAGGCCTCGCGGGCGGCGCAGGAAATCGCCAGCGAAGGCGTTGCCAGGGCGGATGGGTCCAGGTGGTGCGGGCGGCCGGCGACCACGCTCTTCTCGGGCTTGGGCAGCCAGCGCGTCACCCAGCGGGCCACGACCTGGGTAAAGCCCAAGAAAATAACGCCCACCATGGCGTTGAAAGCCAGGTGGAACAGGACGACGACCAGGCCAGGCTCGCCAAGGTACGGCCGGGCATACCGCAGCCACAGGCCGATGAGCGTGGAGGCAATCGCCACGCCAAAGATCTTGAAAACCAGGTTGCCCAGGGGAACCTGGCGAACCTCGACAGTGGACTTTGCGGTGGTCAGGACCGCCAGTATTCCGCTTCCCAGGTTGGCGCCCAACACCAGCCCCAGGGCCACGTCCAGCGGGATGACGTTGGTGGTGGCCAAGGCGGCCGTGAGAAGAACGATGGCGAGGCTGGAATACGACACAAGGGCCAGCGCAGCCCCCACCACGATCTCCAGCAGGATGTCGCTGTTGAGGGACGCCAGCAGTGCCTTGACGGCGGGCGCCTGGGTCAGCACTTCGGTCGAAGCGGTCACCAGCCGCAGCGCCAGCAACATCAGGCCCAGGCCGATGAAGACCCGGCCCACGCGGCCCACGCTGCTGGACTGGCGCGAAATGAACATCACGACGCCGACGAAGATGAACAGCGGGGACAGCCAGGAGAGGTCGAAGGAAAACACGACCGCCATCAGGCTGGTGCCTATGTCCGCGCCCAGCATCACGGCCAGCGCCAACGGCAGGGTGACCAGGCCCTGGCCGACGAAGGCCGAGATGATGAGGGCCGTGGCAGTGCTTGACTGCACCAGGGCCGTGACGCCTATGCCCGAGATGGCGGCGGTGTAGCGGTTGCTGATGCTGCGTGCCAGGACGTGGCGCAGGTTGGCCCCGAACACCCGCAGGATGCCGGTACGGACGAGATGGGTACCCCAGACAAGCAGCGCGATGGCTGCCAGAAGATTCAACAGATGCTTCATTGCTACAGGCGCCCACTATACGCCTGTGGATGAGCATTATTTGCTGCGGCGCACCCTCAAGAGCTCATCGAGGATCAGGCAGATGGCACCGATGGTGATGCCGCTGTCGGCGACGTTGAAGGCCGGGAAGTGCCAGCCGGCCCAGTGGAAATCGAGGAAGTCGACCACGTAGCCGTGCAGCAGGCGGTCCACCACGTTGCCGATCGCGCCGCCAAGGATGCAGGCCAGGGCGAAAGAGAAGAGCTTTTGCCCGGCGTGCGTGCGCAGCATCCAGATGATGAACACGGCGGCAGTCACGCCGATGGCCGTGAAGAACCAGCGCTGCCAGCCCGAAGCTGCCGCCAGAAACGAGAATGCCGCGCCCGTGTTGTGGGCGCGCACAACGTTGAAGAAGCTGGTGACGTAGGTGGCATCGCCCAGCTTGTAGTAGCCCAGGATCAGCACCTTGGTGAACTGGTCGGCGATGAAGATTATCAGCGCCAGCCCCAGCCAGGGCATGAGGCCGGCCATGCCGCCGGAGTTTCCTGCGCGGGCCATCAGGCGTACTTCCGGTCTTCACCGGCGCCGAACAGGTTGCTCACGCAGCGGCCGCAGATCGTGGAGTGCGCCGCGTCGCTGCCGACGTCGTCACGCCAATGCCAGCACCGGTCGCATTTGACTGCCGATGAGGCTGCAGAGCTCACCAATATTGCTTTGCCAGCTACCAGATCGATAGCAGATGTGATGAAAACGAACTTCAGGTCGTCGCCCAGGCTGGCCAGCAGCGTGTGGTCCGCGGGTTCGGCTTCGACCGTCACGTTGGCCTGCAGGGAGGAGCCGACCTTGCCGTCCGTGCGCAAAGCCTCGATGTCCTTGTTCACGATGTCGCGGATCTCGCGGATACGCGCCCACTTGCCCAGCAGGCCCTCGTCGGGCGCAGGCAGTTCCGAGTAGGTTTCCAGGAAGATGGATTCGGAAGAGCCGAACACCTTCCAGGCTTCTTCAGAGGTGAAGCTCAGGAATGGCGCCATCCAGCGCAGCATGGCGTGCGTGATCTGCCACAGGGCCGTCTGCGCCGAGCGCCGGGCGAGCGACTTGGGTGCCGTTGTGTACAGGCGGTCCTTGAGGATGTCCAGGTAGAAGCCGCCCAGGTCCTCGCTGCAATACAGCTGCAGCTTGGCCACCACCGGGTGGAATTCGTAGACCTCGAAGTGCGCCAGCACCTCGGCCTGGAACTGCGCCGCGCGGCTCATGGCCATGCGGTCGATCTCCAGCATCTGGTCCAGCGGCACGGCGTCCTTCGCCGGGTCGAAGTCGCTCACGTTGGCCAGCAGGAAACGCAGCGTGTTGCGGATGCGGCGGTAAGAGTCGACCACGCGGGCCAGGATCTTGTCATCGCCGGCGATGTCGCCGGAATAGTCGGAGGCGGCCACCCACAGGCGGATGATTTCCGCGCCCAGCTTCTCGCTGGTCTTTTGCGGGTCCACGCCGTTGCCCATGGACTTGCTCATCTTGCGGCCCTGGCTGTCCACGGTGAAGCCGTGCGTGAGCAGGCCACGGTAGGGCGCCCGGCCGTACATGGCGCAGGCCGTCAACAGCGAGGAATGGAACCAGCCTCGGTGCTGGTCGTGGCCTTCCAGGTACAGGTCGGCTTCCGGGCCGCTCTCATGGGCGGCGCCCGCGTGCGACTTGCGCAGCACGGTGGTGTGGGTGGTGCCGGAGTCGAACCAGACTTCCAGGATGTCGGTGCTCTTGGTGTACTGCGGCGCGTCGGCGGCAGCGCCCACCATCGCGAAAACGGATTCGGTCGTGGCCTTGCTCCAGGCTTCAATGCCGCCCGCGTCGACCATGTCCGCGGCGATGTCCAGGATCTCCATGGTGCGCGGATGCAGCTCGCCCGAGTCCTTGTGCAGGAAGAAGGGCAGGGGCACGCCCCAGCTGCGCTGTCGGCTGATGCACCAGTCGGGCCGGCCGGCGATCATGTCGCGCAGGCGGGTGCGGCCGTTCTCGGGGTAGAAGCCGGTCTGCTCAATGGCGGCCAGCGCCATCTGGCGCAGCGTTGCCGGTGCCTTGTCTTTCGTGAAGACGCCAACGCCCTCGTCCATGCGGATGAACCACTGGGCGGCTGCGCGGTAAATCACAGGGGACTTGTGGCGCCAGCAGTGCGGGTAGCTGTGCGTGATGGTTTCGGTGGCGAACAGGCGGCCGGCCACGCGCAGGGTGTCGATCACCACCGGCGCGGCCTTCCAGATGTTCATGCCGCCGAACAGCGGCAGCTCCGGCGCGTAAGAGCCGTTGCCCTGCACCGGGTTGAGGATGTCGTCATAGGCCAGGCCGTGGGCGACGCAGGAGTTGAAGTCTTCCACGCCGTAGGCGGGCGAGGAGTGGACGATGCCGGTGCCGTCCTCGGCCGTGGCGTAGTCGGCCAGGTACACGGGCGCCAGCCGCCGGTAACCAGCATCGACGTCGTACAGCGGGTGCTGGAACTCCAGGCCGCCGAGCTTCTCGCCCTTGACCGTGGCCAGCACGGTGCCGGTGAGGTTGTAGCGCTGCATGCACTTTTCCACCAGGACCGAGGCCAGCACCAGCAGGCCGCGTTCGGTGTCGACCAGCGAGTATTCCAGCTCCGGGTTCAGGTTCAGCGCCTGGTTGGCCGGGATGGTCCAGGCGGTGGTGGTCCAGATGACGACATAGGCATCCTTTGCCAGCGAAGGCAGGCCGAAGGCGCTTGCCAGCGTGGCCGGGTCATTGGCCTTGAAGCCCACGTCCAATGTCTGGGACTTCTTGTCCGCGTATTCGATCTCGAACTCGGCCAGGGAAGAGCCGCAGTCGAAGCACCAGTACACGGGCTTCAAGCCCCGGTAGACGAATCCGCGCTCGACCACGCGCTTGAAGGCGCGGATTTCCTCGGCTTCGTTGACGAAGTCCATGGTGCGGTAGGGATGGTCCCAGTCGCCCAGCACGCCCAGGCGTTTGAAGTCGGCCATCTGGATGCCGATCTGCTCGGTAGCGAAGGCGCGCGACAGCGCCTGCATCTCGTCGCGCGGAAGGTTCCGCCCGTGTTTCTTCTCGATGGCGTTTTCGATCGGCAGGCCGTGGCAGTCCCAGCCGGGGATGTAGGCCGCGTCCATGCCCTTGAGCTGGCGCGCCTTGACGATCATGTCCTTGAGGATCTTGTTGACCGCGTGGCCCATGTGGATCTGGCCGTTGGCATAGGGCGGGCCGTCATGCAGCACGAACTTGGGCCGGTTGACGCGGGCGTCGCGCAGCTTCTTGTACAGGCCCTGCTCTTCCCATTCCTTGACCCAGCCCGGCTCGCGCTTGGGCAGGTCGCCGCGCATGGGGAAGGGCGTGTCAGGCAGGTTCAGGGTGGCGCGGTAGTCGGTCTTGTCGGAGATTTTCTCGGTCATGGCCTGGCTTTGGAAAAATGGGGAAACACGAGGGCCCGACTGCTGACCGGGCGGGACGACGGCGGAGCGGGGCGTGGGCGGGGAAAACTCGAATGAACGGGGCCCGCAGCCCCTTCAAATTCGGGTGGCGAACCAGGCGCGTGCGTCGTCACAGTCCTTGCGAATGCCCTGTGTCAGGGATTCGAGGCTGTCGTACTTCAGCTCGTCATGCAGTTTGTGCAGCAGTTCCACACGGATGATTTTACCGTACGCCCCTTCAGGCCCGAGGCTGTCAGGCCATTGAAGGCAGTGGGTTTCCAGCAGCACCCGCCCGCCGTTGACATCGGCCGGGTCCAGCGAAGGGCGGATGCCCAGGTTGGCCACGCCGGTCAGGGGTTCCTCGCCCAGCCCGTGCACCTTGACCGCGAAGATGCCGCTGGCGGCCGGCTTCCAGTGGGAAAAGCGCAGATTCAGGGTCTTGAACCCCAATTCACGGCCGAGCTTGCGCCCGTGGACCACATGGCCGCTGATGCTGTAGGGCCGTCCCAGCAGGGCCGCCACGTCGGCCATGCGGCCCTGGCCCAGCGCGTCGCGCACGGCCGAGCTGGAAACCCGCAGCCCGCGAACCTCGTAACTGTTCATGCGCGCCACGTCAAAACCGGCCGCGTCACCAGCCGCGTCCAGCATCGCGTAGTCACCGGCGCGCCTGGCCCCAAAGCGGAAATCGTCGCCCACCAGGACGTATTTCACGCCCAGCCCGGCCACCAGCACCTCGTTGATGAAGGCCTGCGGGCTTTGCGAGGACAGCCAGGCATCGAAGGGAAGCACCACGCAGTGGTCGACGCCGCAGCGTTGCAGTTCGGTGAGCTTGTCGCGCAGGGTGGCGATGCGTGCGGGGGCCAGTTCGGGCTTGCGCTGGGCGGCGGCGAAATAGTCGCGCGGGTGCGGTTCGAAGGTCATCACGCAGGTCTGCACACCGCGGTGCGCCGCCTCGTTGCGCAGCAGCGCGATCATGGCCTGGTGCCCGCGGTGTACGCCGTCGAAATTGCCGATGGTCAGCGCACAGGCAGGCGCTATGCCCGGGTGGTGAAAGCCTCTGAAGATCTGCATGACCGCGGTTGATATCTTTTTGATAGCGCTTTGTGACCGCCCATCAAGCTTTTCGGGGCATTTCCCCAAGGATGAACTGTCGCGAAAACAAGGTATATTGTGCTGTACCCGTGACATGAGAGCGTTGCTATTCCGTTCAGTGGTTTTTCACCGTTTGAAGGAGGCGTGTTTTGAAGGTCTTGAAGCTGTCGGCCCAGGGCTTGCCCCAGTCCTGGATTTCGCTTGAGCAGGCTGTGCTGCACTACGCCGCGCAGGAGGTGCGCTGGGAAGTGGGCGCCGAAGTCGCCCTGTTCCGCGGCGGCCACAACGCGGTCACGGGCGAGCAGTCGGCCATTGCCATCAGCAGCATCATCGGCACCAAGGGCGTCCCCAACATCAACCCCTTTGACCTCAAGCCGGGCCTGACCAACAGCAAGCTGTTCTCGCGCGACCGCAACGTCTGCGCCTACTGCGGCGGACATTTCCACGAAGAGGAACTGACCCGCGAGCACATCATTCCCTTCGCCCAGAACGGCAAGGACCACTGGATGAACGTGGTGACCGCCTGCCGCGCCTGCAACCACCGCAAGAGCAGCCGCACGCCGGAGCAGGCCCACATGCCCCTGCTGTACGCGCCCTACATCCCCAGCCTGTGGGAAGACTTCATCCTGCGCAACCGGCGCATCCTGGCCGACCAGATGGAGTTCCTGATGGCGCACCTGCCCAAGACCTCGCGCCTGTACGTGTAGCGCGCCGCGGGCCGCCAGCCCGCGCGGGCTACTGCCCGGTGGCCGTGACCGAACAGCTCAGGACAAAGGTCACCGAACTGCTGGCCGGGAATGTGGGTATGCCCAGGCCGGTACCCGATTGCAGGGCACTGACAAAGAGCTGGGCCGGCAATGGGCAGGACGCCCCCCCGCTCGCACTACAAGTGATGGTGGTGCAATCAAGCCCGGTGGCCGCCGGGTCCTTGAGCACCGCACCATCGGCCCCAGCCGGCCCCAGGTTGGAAACCGTGATCGTGTAGGCGTTGGTCGAGCCCGTGAGCAGCACTGTCACCCCGTCAGTCTTGGTGATGGTGAGGTTGGCCGCCGGCTTGACCACCATGATTACAGTGGAGGTGTTGTTGGACGTGGATGCGTCAAAGGCCGAGTTGGTCACCGTGTAGATGCCCACCGAATTGGTCAGCGTGGTGATGGCCACGGTGGTGCTGACCTTGGCCACGATGGTGATGTCGCAGCCGGCCAATGCCGCGGCCCCGGTGACTGTTCCCCCGACGGTGGTGATGCTGCCCACCGTGGAAGTGACGGTAGAGCATCCCGCACCCCCGATCGCCGCCGGCGTGACCGATATCACCGGCGTGATGTAGGACGGCAGGGTGTCCGAGAACGTGCGGGTTCCCGCCAGGCCGTTGGTGTTGCGGATGCTGATGACGTAGGAGATGGTCACCAGCGAAGGCACGTCCAGCACGGCCGTGGTGGTGGCCCCGGTCGCGCCCTCGCGCTGGCTCTTGGCCACCGAGAAGTCCGAGGCCCGGAGGTAGAAACTGGCGGTGGCGGCGGCGGCATTGGAGCCACCGGCGGTCGTGAGGCTGCCGGCTGCGATGGTGTTGAGGAACAGGCCAGCCGTGGTCGCGGTGATGCGCACGGAGAAGCTGCAGCTGCCCCCGGACGTCCCTCCTGGTATCTGGCTGCCGTTGGCGATCGTCAGGGCCGTGGTGGTGGTTGTGGCTGTGGTGGCCGATGGCTTGGTACTGGCCGACCCATTGGAAAAACAGCTGATGGAGATCAATGAAGGCGTGGTTATGCCCAAGCCCGCTGGAAGGGTGTCGACCAGGGCCGCCGACAGTGTGTCGGTGGAGGTGTTCGGGTTGTTGATGACGATGGTCAGGGTGGTGGTGCCCACCGTGGCCGACGCCGTCGTCGGGCTGAAGGACTTGGTGACGACCGGCGCATTGGGCAGGCTGGCGCTCTTGACCTGGAAAGTGGCCGTGGCCTGCGCGGCGTTGTTGCCGGCGGTGGTCTTGAGGTTGCCGGCGGCTATGGTGTTGTTGTAGAAGGCAGCGATGGTGGCCGACACCTGCACGCTGAAGGAGCAGCTCCCCCCGCTGCTGCTGCCTCCCGGAATAAGCGCGCCCGCGCTGATCGCAACGCTGCCGGAGCCCACGACGGCGGTCATGGTGGTGGTGGTAGGCCGGGCGGGCGACACCGTGCCGTCCGACGAGAAACAGCTCACCGTGATGCTGGGGGTCGTGTAGACCGACATGTTGGTCGGCAGCGGGTCCACCAGTGCCGCCGTGGTGAAGATGGGCACCTCGTTCGGGTTCTTGATGACGATGGTCATCGTCGCAACACCCGGCGTTGTCATCGTCGTCGGGTTGAAAGATTTGGTGATCGTGGGCGGGTCCGGCGGGGCTACGCAGTTGCCCGAGTCGTTCACCCCTGTGCCGTTCTGGACCAGTGTGCCCACCACGCTGGGCGAGGCTGTGTGGTCGGTGATGCGGTACGGAAGGTTATTGAGGGCGCCGGCACCGCCGATGTAGACAAGGCCTGAACTGGGGTCCACGGCCACCGAGCCGATTGTGAAGGAAGGGGTGCTCAGCGAAGCGGTGGCAGTCTGGACCACCTGCACGCTGTTGAGCGTGTAGCCGGAGTAGTTGAGCTGCAGTTTGTAAAAGCGGATCGGCGTGGTGTTGGTCACATACCAGACTGCGCCGGTCTGCTGGTCGGCGAAGATGTCGCCGCTGGTGTTGATCAGCGGGTAAGTGATGGTCCCGGTGGCGCTGGTTTGATAGATGACGCTCCAGGACACGGCGCCCGGCGCTTCGGGGTCCAGCAGGCCGAGGCTTGCAATGGGGCCTGTTGTCGTGTTGGTGCCGTTGATCGGAATGGTGGTGACGGCGTCGCGCGTGCCCAGCAGGAACATGCGCTTGGAGGCCGTGTCACGGTCCAGCGTGGCGCCCACGATGTACTGGACCGCGGCGGTAGTGGTCACCCCGTTCGTCTGCGTGTAGGTGAACGACGCCGGCACCTGGACGTTGGTACCGCCGGCCATCTGGCTGAACGTGATGCTGCCGGCGGTATTGCTGAAAGTGGCCTTGTACATGGTCTGCGGCACAGCCACGCCGCTGACGAAGTACAGGGAGCCGTCGCCCTCATAGCCCGACAGGGCGTTGCCGCTGGCCGGCGACACGGCCGCCGTCACCCAGGTGTTGTTGGCCGAGTTGAAGTAATTGAGGTTGGTGCCCGAGTTGGCCCACATTGCCGTACAGGCCGACGGCACCGCGTGCGCCAGCCCGCTGACCAGCAGAAAGGCCAAAACCAGCAGGGCGCGCAGGGCCGTGCTGGTGGTCGCTGCTAGGGCGGTCAGGCGGGTCATTTCTGGCGGCAATCTTACGTCAGAACCAACCGGCAGAAACAAAATGTTGCATACGTGGCTGCGCAGCCGCAGCGGGCGGAACTATTTCTCGCGGCGGACGCGCGGCCTCAGTAGGTCAACTCGAGAACCGTTACATGCCCGCCGGCAGCAGGCCATGTCTGTCCCACCACCTTTTCGCCGTTGAACTCGCCTGAAACGGCCCTTCCAGGCGCACCGGCCGGCTTGACCTTCGAGCTCGCTACGCCTGCACCGGGCGGCACACCGGGAAGGCTGGCCTGCCCGTCGAAGCTCATGCGGTCGCGCTGCGGGTCGAAGTAGCCGCGCGGCCGCGTGAAAGTCACGATGGCGGCGGCGTCCCTGTCGGCATCGGCAATACGGTCGGCGCGCAGGTGCACGACGCTGCTGGAACGCGGAAACCCGCTGCGGTAGACGTGGCTGGTGGCGTAGCCTGGCGCACTGACGACGAATTCAAGCGCCGCGCCGGCCGGCACATTCACGGGACCCCACGCCCCGTCAGAACCCACCGCCTTGCTGTGAAGTGCTGCGCCCGAGCGGTCTCCTGTGGCGGCATTGACCGGATAGATGTCCAGTTGCGCGCCGGGCAGCGGCAGGTTATTGGGAAAGTTGCCGGATTTGGGATCGCTGTAAACAACCCCCAGGCCCGCTACCTTGCCGGAAAGCAGCACGCTCGCTTCAGGCGCCACCTGGGCCGACTTCGGAGCCTGACCGGTAAGGAAGCGGTACGCCGCCTCGAATGCCGGTGCGGAGTAGGACGTCTCGCGGTGGTCGATGCGGGCAATGACGACATTGGTCGCGCCCTTGAGTTCCGGCCCCGCGTACGTGACGTTGGTCGGCGTGCCTTTG
>CALRME020000030.1:0-11963 GCA_943369045.1 Sphingobacterium thalpophilum | reverse complement strand
CCTGGAAGTTCCTCCGTACTACGATTCCATGCTGGGCAAGCTGGTGGTGCACGCGGCCACGCGGGACGAGGCGATTGACCAGATGGCCGAAGCGCTGGACCGAACGCAGGTGTTGGGACTGCCGACCAACCGGGCCCTGCTGGCCGCTTGTCTTCGCCGTCCTGAATTCCGCGCTGGAGATGCGCTGATTCCTTTCCTGGCAGAGCATGGGCAAGCCATTCGCGAATCGTTGGTCCAGGCCGAGGAAGGCGTGCGGGAGGCGGCGGCCAGAGCCCTGCTGTTTGCAGGCCGGGGTCCGGCTGCATTGCCCAGCCCGTTCGAGCGCCCCTTCCGCCTGCGCCATCGCGGGCGGGTCGTGGACCTGCCCATCAGCGAGGCGCAGGCAGGACAGAGGCAAGCGGCTGGCGCAGTGAACCTGGGGCAGGGCCGCTGGCATCTCCAATACGGTGGCATTGACCTGTTCCTGGAGGACGCCTCTTATGACCCGCCCCATGGTGCGGGGGGCACGGCCGGCGCCGGGGAGCTGCGTGCGCCCTTCAACGGCAAGGTGATTGCAGTCAAGGCGGTGCCGGGCGCGCACGTCAGCAAGGGCGACACCCTGCTGGTCATCGAATCCATGAAGCTGGAGCACGCTCTTGCGGCGTCGCGTGATGGCATCGTCAAGGCCGTCCACGTCGAGGTTGGCCAGCAGGCCGCCACTACACAGGTCCTGGTGAGCTTCGAGCCATGACGGACGAGCTGCAGCACGACATCGTGGCGCTCACGGACACAGTGACGCGTTTCACGCGGGAGCGGATTGCGCCAAACATCAACGCGTGGGATGAAGCGGAATCGTTCCCGCGCGAGCTCGACCGCGAGGCCGCGGCGCTCGGCCTGCTCGGCCTGGGCTACCCCGAGGCGCTCGGTGGCACGCCCGCACCCTTTGCCCTGCGCAATGCGGTCTCGGTGGCCATGGCGCGCCACAGCGGCAGCGGCGGCCTGATGGCCAGCCTGTTCTCGCTGAACATAGGCCTGCCGCCTGTCGTGCGTTACGGCTCCGCCGGGTTGCAGCAGCATGTTGTGCCGCCTGTGCTGCGAGGCGAGAAGATCGCTGCGCTGGCGATCACCGAGCCGGGTGGCGGCTCGGACGTGGCCAATCTGCGGACCACGGCACGGCGAGACGGCGGCGACTGGGTGATCAACGGCGAGAAGGTCTTCATCACCTCGGGCATGCGCGCCGACTGGATCACCATGGCGGTGCGTACCGGCGAGGCCGGAAGCAAGGGTGCAGGTGGCGTCTCGATGTTTCTTGTGCCCGGCAATGCGCCTGGCCTCTCGCGCACCGAACTGAAAAAAATGGGCTGGTGGTGTTCAGACACCGCGCACTTGCGCATGGATAACGTGCGCGTTCCGGCCGGCAACCTGCTGGGCGAGGAGGGCGGTGGTTTTCGAATCATCATGACCAACTTCAATGGCGAGCGGCTGGGCATGTCGGCGATGGCGCTGGGTTTTGCCCAGGCCTGCTGCGACGAGGCCCTGGACTGGTCACGCCAGCGGCAGACATTTGGCGCCGCGCTGGTGGAGCGTCAGGTGATACGGCACAAGCTGGTGGACATGCAGATGCGCATTGCCTCCACGCAGGCATGGCTCGATGCGGTAACGGCGCGTGTCGATGCGGGCGACCAGGGAGCTGACTGGGTGGCGCAGGTCTGCATGCTCAAGAACCATTCGACCCAGGCGATGCAGTTCTGCGCCGACCAGGCCGTGCAGATCCTGGGCGGCATGGGTTTCATGCGTGGCACGAAGAGCGAGCGCATCTACCGCGAGGTCAAGGTGATGATGATCGGCGGCGGCGCCGAGGAAATCATGAAGGAACTCGCTGCACGACAATTGGGGCTATGACCAAGAACGCATCGCCCGTCGTATTTGAACCTGAGTTCATCGAGGGCCTGACCACCATGTTCGAGGACCGGATCGTCTTCAACAGCGTGCTGGGCCTGAAGATCACCAGCCTCAAGCCCGAACGGGTGCTCGGGCGCATCGACATGAAGCCGCAGCTGGTGGGGCACTATGCGTACAACCGCATTCACGGCGGCGTGGTGAGCGCTGGCCTGGACGCCATGGCCGGCCTGGCCGTGATGGCCGCCATCGGCGCGCGCCACATGGACGAGGCGCCGCTGCAGCGGCTGCAGCGGTTCGCCAAGCTGGGCACCATCGACCTGCGCATCGACTACCTGCGCCCGGCCATCAGCGAGCATTTCGAACTGCGCGCCGAGGTGCTGCGCCTGGGCTCGCGCGTGGCTTCGACGCGCATGGAGTTCTACAGCGCCGACGGAAAGCTGCTTTCCACCGGCGCCGGCGCGTACATCGTTTCGTGAAGCGGGGGGGGGCCGGCTTCACTGGTCCTTGAAGAACTCGGAATCCACCTTCCACTTGCCGTCCTTTTGCATGACGGGCTTCAATCCGCTGAAGGCGACGTAGTCGGACACGACCACCCAGCGGCCGTCCTTGATCTCCGACAGGCGCGAGAAGCGGTTGCCCAGGCGCTTGGTGGGGCTGAAGGTCAGCTCGGCCGTACCGAACATGTCGCGGTTGAAGGTCATGTTGTCCATGGCCCTGATGAAGCTTTCGGTCGACAGGGCCGGGCCGGTCTTGTTGGCCACGCGGATGAAGGCGTCCAGCGTGCCGTAGCCGTACACCGAGAACACGCTCGGGTCCTCGTTGAACTTGGTCTTGTACTTGTTGGCCCAGAAGCGGATCGGCTGCTCGGCCGAATCCAGGTAGGGGTGGGCGGCCGTCATCGTGGAATAAAGGCCGTCTACCGCCTTGCCGCCCAGCTTGGGGATCAGGTCGGTGTAGACCGCGCTGGAGCCGATGAAGATGGGGTTGAAGCCGGTCTTGCGCGCTTCCGCCATGGTGCCGACGGTTTCGCGGATGATGGTGCCCAGCACCACCATTTCGCAGCCGGCGGCCTTCATCCTGGCGACCTGCGAGGAGAAGTCGGTGGCGCCGCGCTTGTAGCTGGTGCGCTCGGCGAATTCCAGGCCGACGGACTTCAGGCCGGCCTCGGCGCCCTTCATTACTTCCAGGCCGAAATCGTCGTCCTGGTAAATCACGCAGGGCTTCCTGACGTTGCGGTCCTTTGCAAGGCGCGCCGCGGCGATGCGCATCTGGTCGAAGTAGGTGGCGGCGTTGGAATACTTGAGGCGGTGGAAGGGCTCATACATCTCGCGCGCGGCGGTGATGGGGAAGAAGTTCAGCACGTTCTTCTCGAATTGCACCGGCATGGCCGCCATGTTCTGCGCCGTACCCAGGTGACCCACCATGGCAAAGATGCCGTCCTGGCTGACCAGCTTCTGCGCTGCCAGCACGGCTTTTTTTGGGTCGTAACCCGAGTCCTCGATCACCAGTTTGAGCTTGCGCCCGGCGACGCCGCCCTGCTCGTTGGCCTCTTCGAGCCGCAGCAGCATGCCGTTGCGGATCTGCTTGCCGTAGCCGGCCAGCGGACCCGACAGGTCCTGGATGCTGCCGATGGTGATCTCCGTCTTGCTGACGCCGCCGGCGTTCTGCGCAAAGGCAGCGCCCGTGCACAGCGCAAATGCGGCCAGTAGTGGGATCCTGAATTTCATTGGCTTGTCTCCGGTTAGTAGTAGTAATGGTTCCAACCGGCGAATTCTTCTCGGCTTGCCGCGCCCGCGCTTTCACCTGCGCGACTCGAACCCGCCAAAGCGGCGTCCGCAGGCGCCTTCGAGTCGCGCAGGTGACGCCCAGCTTCAGGGTTTCACAGAGTCCAACCCGGCGTGCGACTTGCTTGCACCATCGCGCTGATAGAGTGGTTCGCTGTTTCTTTAACAACACCTGAGGAGGTATCGCCTTGACCCATTTGAAGAACCTGCGCCGTGCGGGCATCGTCACCGTTGCATGCGTGGCACTCTGCGCCACCGCACAGCCCAAACCCGCTGCGAAGGCGGCTGCCGGCAAGGACGTCCTCGTGATCGCCATGCCCAAGACCTACGGCAAGTCCGAAACCATGGGCCTGTGGGGCGGCTACTTCACGCACCTGTCGGGCTGCGCCAACGTCAGCCTGCGCAACATGCTGGGCGAGTCACTGGAGCAGACGGTGAACGTGGACGTCCTGGCCGAAAAGGACCTGATCGACAGCATCAAGACCGGCAAGGCGCAGCTGGCCCAGGTCAACCCCGGGCTGGTGCCGCAATTGGTCGCATCAGGCCAGCCCGCGCCCTTCGCCGTGCCGGGCAACAAGGCCAGCGGCAAGCCCAACTCGTACAACCTGATCCTGATCTCGCGCGTGGACAGTCCGTACAAGGAGCCCAAGGACCTGGTCGGCAAGAAGATTGCGCACACTACGCCCACGTCCAATTCGGGAAACCTGGCGCCCCGGGCTCTTTTCCCGGCACTGGGCCTGACGCCCGACAAGAACTACGAAGTCGTCTTTTCGAACGGCCATGAGCGCTCCACGATGGGCGTGATGCACGGTTTCTACGACGGTGCGGCGGTGGCCAGTGACCTGTTCCAGCGCATGGTGGTCAAGGGCGAAGTCCGTGCGTCGAGCTTTCGCACCGTATGGCAAAGCCCGCCATTCATGACTGAAAGCTGGATCATGGGCAAGGATGTTCCCGCAGACGTCCAGGCACGGGTGCGCAAGTGCAGCTTCAGCTACAGCTTTGCGCCGAACCTGCGCAAGCTGCTTCCAGGCAACGACACCTTTGTGCCGATCAACTACGAACGCGACTTCGCCACAGTGCTGGAGGTCTATCGCAAGACCCAGCAGGCCCAGGCCGCTGCCCCGCAGCCCGCCAAGTAAGCCGTCGCTGACGCGCAAAAAAAGGGCGCCTTCAGGCGCCCTTTTTGCTCGTAATGCACGGTATCAGGGCTTCACATAGTCCGAGACCACCACCCACTTGCCGTCCTTGATCTGCGACAGGCGCGACAGGTCGTTGCCCAGGCGCTTGGTGGCGGTGTAGTTGCTCTTGGGCGCGCCGAACATGTCGGGCTCGAAGCTGATGCCGTCCATGGCCTTGACGAAGCTGTCCGTCGTCAGGGTGGGGCCGGCCTTTTGCGCCGCCTTGATGAACTGGTCGATGATGCTGTAGCCGTAGACCGAGAACACCGTGGGGTCTTCGTTGAACTGGGTCTTGTACTTGTTGGCCCAGAAACGCAGCGGCTGCGAGGCTTCGTCCAGGTAGGGGTGCTGCACGGTCATGGTGCCGTACAGGCCGTCCATGGCCTTGCCACCCAGCTTGTGGATCAAGTCGGTGTACAGGGCGCTGGAGCCGAAGAACGTCGGGTTAAAGCCTGTCTTGCGGGCTTCGGCGATGGTGCCTATGGTCTCGCGGATGATGGTGCCCAGTACTACAAGGTCGCAACCCGAGGCCTTCATGCGGGCCACCTGCGAGGAGAAGTCGGTCGCGCCGCGCTTGTAGCTGGTCTTCTCGGCCAGTTCCATGCTCATGCTCTTGAGACCCGCCTCGGCGCCGCGCAGCACTTCCAGGCCGAAGTCGTCGTCCTGGTAGATGGTGCAGACCTTCTTGGCGCTCTTTTCCTTGACCAGCTTGGGCAGGGCGATGCGCACCTGGTCGTAGTAGGTGGCGGCAAACGAGTACTTCAGCTTGTGGAAGGGTTCGTACATTTCGCGTGCGGCGGTAATCGGGAACAGGTTGATCACGCCCTTTTCGAACTGCACCGGCATCGAAGCCATGTTCTGCGCCGTGCCCAGATGGCCGGCCATGATGAAGACCTTGTCCTGGTTGACCAGCTTCTGCGCGGCCAGCACGGCCTTCTTGGGGTCGTAGCCGTCGTCTTCGGCGATCAGCTTGAGCTTGCGGCCGTGGATGCTGCCCTGCTCGTTGAGCTCGGCGATGCGCAGCAGCATGCCGTTGCGGGCCTGCTTGCCATAGCCGGCCAGCGGGCCCGACATGTCCTGGATGGTGCCGATCAGGATTTCATTCTTGCTCACGCCCTGGCTCGTGTTCTGGGCGCCTGCGCCCATGGCCAGTGCCGCGAACGTGGCGAGGACGGCCGCTTGTTTCAGCTTCATGCTTTGTCTCCTTGTTGGAAGTGTGTTGACGCCATGGCATTCTTCCCCGGCCCCCCGCCCTGTCAAGCTGGCGTATTCACTTAGGAGAGCGAAAAATAGCGCCGGCTGGTCAGCCGTAGAGCGAGCCCTTGAACTGGAAAGTGGCGCGCCCCGCCGTCTCGATGCGGGTGTACAGCTCCACAGGCGCGATACGCACCTTGTCGGTGCCCAGCAGGTGATCGGCGCCGAAGATCTTGCCCAGCCTGGTTTCCGCAGCCGACCACATGTAGCAGAAGGCCACGAACTCCGAGCAGAAGAACTTGATGTCCGCCGGGCTCGAGAAGAACCCGCCGGTGGCCGACTTGACCCAGGAATCGAGCGCGTGCTCGTAGAACTCCACCGACGAGGCCGAAAGCCCCTTCTGGTGGCCCACAGCCGTCTTGAGCATGTTCTTGAGGCCGTAGCTTGCGGTGAGCTTGCCCTGGTGGGTGACGTCCCAGACCAGCTCGGCCTTGTCGGCCGCACTGGCGGCCAGCGCCGGGTTCAGGCAGCGAAACACCTCATAGTGCTTGCCCCTGCGCGAGCCGATCGACATGGGACCGCGCACGAAGCCATGGCCCTTGCGAAAGACGATCTGGAACTTGCTGGCACCACCTTCGTCGAACTCGAGCACGTCGTTGGGACCGACCGCGATGGCCACGTGGGTGATCTCGGTAGCCGCCACGCCCATGGGCGATGGGCCCACCTTCTGCATGGTGTTCTGGTAGTGGCTCAGTTGCCCCTTGGCGATGGCCTTGCTGATCGCGGTTTTGCTGGCGTGCTTGAACAGGATGTCCCCTGTACGGAGATCGGTTGCGTTCAGTGGCATTGCATGGGATGGGTTGGGCTATCGGTACATGGCCTCGATCTGCCCAGCATACTTGGTCTGCACCAGCTTGCGTTTGAGCTTCATGGTCGGCGTGAGCTCCTCGTCCTCGGCCGACAGCTGGGTCTCCAGCAGGAAGAACTTCTTGATCTGCTCGACCCGGGCGAATTTCTTGTTCACCCGGTCGATTTCGCCCTGGATCAGCTCCTGCACCTGAGCAGCGCGCGTCAGGCTGGCGTAGTTGGAAAACGGAACGTCGTTGTCCTGCGCGTATTTCTCCACGTTTTCCTGGTCGATCATGATGATCACCGTCAGGTAGGGCAGCTTGTCGCCGATTACCACCGCATCGGTCACATACGGGCTGAACTTGAGTTCATTTTCCAGCTCGCTGGGAGTAATGTTCTTGCCGCCGGCCGTGATGATGATGTCCTTCATGCGGTCGGTGATGCGGAAAAACCCGTCTTCATCGACCAGGCCCACGTCGCCGGTATGCAGCCAGCCGTCTGCGTCAATGGTCTCAGCGGTCTTCTCGGGCTGGTTCAGGTAGCCCATGAAGACGTTCGCGCCGCGCACGAGGATCTCGCCGGTGGCAGGGTCGAGCCTGACCTCGTTGTAGCCCGCAGCCGGGCCGATGGAGCCGGGCTTCATGCGGCTGGCCGGCACGCCGGTTGCGGCGCCGCACGACTCCGTCATGCCCCACACCTCCAGCATGGGCACACCCAGCGCCAGGTACCACTTGACCAGTTCGGGCGAGATCGGCGCCGCGCCGGTGACGAGGAAGCGTGAGCGGTGGATGCCGATCAGCTTGCGCACGTTGTTCAGGGCCAGCCAGCGTGCCAGCGTGAATTTGAACTTCAGGAAGCCGTCCACTGGTTGCCCGGCCAGTACCTTGTCGGCGATCTGCGTGCCCACGCCTATGCCCCACGCATAGGTGGCCTGCTGCAGCGGGCTGGCTTCCTTGAGCGAGATCATCACGCCCGAATAGAACTTCTCCCACACGCGAGGCACGGCTGTGAACACCGTGGGCGCGATTTCGCGCACGTTCTCCGGCACGGTCTCGGGGTTCTCGACGAAGTTCAGGATGGAGCCCGTGTAGAGCGAGAAATACTCGCCGCCCAGACGCTCGGCGATATGGCACAGCGGCAGGAAGCACATGCACTCATCGGCGTCGCTGCGCGAGATCAGTGTGTTGTAGCCGCGCACGGTATAGACCAGCCCGCCGTGGCTGTGCATCGCGCCTTTGGGCTTGCCGGTGGTGCCCGAGGTGTAGACCAGGATGGCCAGGTCTTCCGGTTTGCAGGCGCGCGTTCGCTGTGCCAGTTCCTCGGGGTGTTGCGCGAGGTAGTCGCGGCCCAGCAGGCGCAGGGCGTCCAGGCTGATAACGCCCGGATCGTCGAGTTCGCGCAGGCCCTCCATGTCGAAGACCACGATCTTCGACAGGCCGGGCAGCTGCTCGCGCACTTCCAGCGCCTTGTCCAGCTGTTCATCGTCTTCCACGAACAGCACGGTGGTGCGCGAGTCCTCGCACAGGTAGTGCACCTGCGAGGCCGCATCGGTGGGGTAGATGCCGTTGGACACGCCGCCGCAGGACAGCACGGCCAGGTCGGTCACCACCCATTCAACGACGGTGTTCGACAGGATGGAGGCGGTGTCGCCGGGTGCGAAGCCCAGGCTCATCAGGCCACCGGCAATCTCGCGCACCGCCTGTGCCGTCTGGTCCCAGGTCCAGCTGCGCCAGATGCCCAGTTTCTTTTGGCGCATCCAGACATTGGGGCCGCGCTTGTCGACCGCGTTCCAGAACATGGCGGGGATGGTGTCGCCTTCCATGACGACGGCAGTGTTCGGCTGTATGTGTGACAGGTCCCAGAGATTCGACATCTGTTATCTCCAGTTCTTTTTCTTTTTCCAGCGCCGCTCGCCGCGCACGCCGGCTTCCTTCATGCCCAGGTAAAACTCCTTGATGTCCTCTTTCTCGCGAAGGCGGGCACAGGTGTCTTCCATGACGATGCGGCCGTTCTCCAGCACATAACCGTAGTCCGATGCATTGAGCGCCATGTTGGCGTTCTGCTCGACCAGCAGGATGGTGGTGCCGCGCTCGCGGTTGATGCGCACCACGATCTCGAAGATCTCGCGCGTGAGCTTGGGGGAGAGGCCCAGGCTGGGCTCATCCAGCAGGATCAGGTCGGGCGAGGCCATCAGCGCGCGGGAGATCGCCAGCATTTGCTGCTGGCCGCCTGAGAGCAGGCCTGCGTCTTGCGCGGTTCGCTCGCGCAGGATCGGGAAGTAGCCAAACACAGCCTCGATGTCGCGTGCCACTCCGTCGCGGTCGCTGCGGGTGTAGGCGCCCATCAGCAGGTTGTCGCGCACGGAGAGCAGCGGGAACACCTCGCGCCCCTCTGGCACGTGAGACAGGCCCTGCTGCACGATGTGCGCCGGGTCGCGCGCCGTGATGTTGTCGCCCTTGAACTCGATGCTGCCCTTGCGCGGATCGATGATGCCCGAGATGGTCTTGAGGATCGTGGTCTTGCCCGCGCCGTTGGAGCCCAGCACGGTGGCTATCTCGCCGCGCCGCACCTGCAGACTGACGCCGCGGATGGCCTTGATCGGCCCGTACGCCGACTCCACGTTGAGCAGCTTCAGCACAGGCTGGTCGCTCACGGCCGGAGGATGTTCGCTCATGCGGCCCTCCGCAGGGAAGAAACATCGTCCACCGAGCCCAGGTAGGCCTCGATCACGCCCGGATCGTTCTGCACCTCGCGAGGCGTGCCCATGGCCAGCACCTCGCCCTGGTTCATCGCCAGCACGCGGTCCGAGACCTTCGAGACCAGCGTCATGTCATGTTCCACCATCAGCACCGTGATGCCCAGTTCGTTCTTGATGTCCTGGATCCAGAAGGCCATGTCTTCCGTTTCCTCCACGTTCAGGCCTGACGAGGGCTCATCCAGCAGTAGCAGCCTGGGTTCCGTGCACAGGGCCCGGGCCATCTCGACGACTTTGCGCACGCCATACGGCAGGCCGGCGACCATTGAGTCGCGGTGGTGCTGCAGGTCCAGGAAGTCGATCACCTGCTCGACCTTCTCGCGCGCCTCGATCTCTGCCTGGCGCACCTTGCCGGTGAACAGGATCTCGCTCCACAAGCTGCTCTTGCAGTGGGTGTGGCGGCCGATCAGGAGGTTGTGCAGCACGGTGGCGTGCTCGAACAGCTCGATGTTCTGGAAGGTACGGGCAATGCCCAGTGATGCGACCTTGTGAGAGGGCTGGTCGGTCAGTGCCTTGCCCATGTAGTCAATGCTGCCGGTGGTCGGCTGGTAGATGCGGCTGATCAGGTTGAACACCGTGGTCTTGCCCGCACCGTTGGGGCCGATCAGGGTGAACACCTCGCCCTGCTTCACATCGAAGCTGACGTTGTTGACGGCCAGCACGCCGCCGAAGCGCACGCTCAGGTTTTTGGCTGAAAGGAGAATGTCGCTCATATCACTTCAGCCTGTCTGATTTCTGGAAACTCTTCTGCCGCTTGAACAGGCCCTTGCGGTAGAACGGGAACAACTGGAAGTACGTCCGCACCTTGAGCCAGCGGCCGTACAGGCCCAGCGGCTCGAACAGCACGAAGGCGATCAGCACCGCTCCGTAGACCACGGCCTGCAGTCCGGGTGCCTGGCCGATGACCGGCGGCAGGTAGTCCTTGGACAGCGAAATGATTTGCGGCATGGAGATCAGGAAGATCGCGCCCAGGAAGGCGCCATGCACCGAGCCCAGGCCGCCGATCACTACCATCAGCAAGAGGTCGATCGACTGCAGGATGTTGAACTGGTCCGGCGAGATGAACGACAGCTTGTGCGCATACAGCGCGCCGCCTATGCCTGCCAGCGCTGCAGACAGTGCGAAAGACAGCGTTTTGTAGCGGGCCAGGTGGATGCCCATGCTCTGCGCGGAGATTTCTGAATCGCGGATGGCCACGAAGGCGCGGCCGGTGGGCGAGCGCAGCAGGTTGAGGATCGCCAGCGTGGAAAACACGGCGATGACCAGGCACAGGAAGTAGAAGCCTTCGCCGGAAGTCACCTTGAGGCCGAAGATGTCAGGCGCCTTGACGTGGATGCCGGCGTTGCCGCCGGTGACCGACTCCCAGCGAGCCAGCACCTCTTCGACGATGAAGCCGAACGACAGGGTGGCGATGCCCAGGTAGATGCCCTTGACGCGCAGCGCCGGCAGGCCGACCACGACGCCCACTGCCGCAGAAAGCAGTCCGGCCAAAGCCAGTGCGATGGGGAAGGGCACGCCCATGTTGGTGAACACCGCCTGCGTGTACGCGCCCACGCCCAGGAAGGCGGCGTGTCCTATGGAGAACAGTCCGGTGAAGCCCGCCAGCAGCATCAGGCCCAGGCCGACGATGGAATAGATCAGCACAAAGGTCAGCTGCGCCAGCCAGTACTCGGCGAACAGCCAGGGCGCGGCCACCAGCAACAGGGCCAGCAGGCCGTACCAGAACACATGGCCGCCATGCTTGGCGAGCTTGACGTCCTGGCCGTAATCGGTCTTGAAGATGAAGCGCATGGTCAGACTTTCTTGCGCAGCTTTTCGCCGAACAGCCCGTTGGGTTTGACCATCAGCATGACCAGCACCACGATGTAGGCGGCGGTGTCCTTGAAGCCGTCTGGCAGGTAGAAGCCCGACAGCGACTCGACAATGCCGATGATGAGCCCGCCCACGATGGCACCGGGCAGGCTGCCGAAGCCTCCGACCACTGCGGCGGGAAAGGCCTTGAGGCCGATGAAGCCCATGTTGGCGTGGACGAAGGTGATCGGGGCGAGCAGCAGGCCGGCCACGGCGGCCACGGCGGCGGCCAGGCCCCACACCAGTCCGTTGATCTGCTTGACAGGGATGCCCATGTAGTAGGCCGCCAGCTGGTTCTGCGACGAGGCCTGCATGGCAATGCCAACCTTGCTGTAGCGGAAGATGGCGAACAGGATCAGGCAGAGCACCGCGGTAGCGCCGATCACGGCCATCTGCTCGACGTTGAGCACCAGGGCGCCCACGTTCCAGATCATGTCCTTGTAGGGCACGGGCAGGGTGTGCGTTTCGGTG
>CALRME020000029.1:0-12039 GCA_943369045.1 Sphingobacterium thalpophilum | reverse complement strand
TCACTTCGCCGCTGATCTGAGTCGTTATGGCTGCTGCCTCCAGCAGCATCTGCGCTCCAAGATGCACGTTGAAGCCGGCCCACAACCGCGAGGCACCGGTCTCGTTGGCCATTGCATTGGCTAGCGCCGGGCCACGCGCCTCAAGTTCTTCCGACGCCTTGGCCAGCAGCCGGCGCCGCTCACCTGGGCCTGTTGCAGCCCAGCCCGCAGCCGCGGCAGCTGCGGCATCCACAGCGGCGAGCGCGTCAGCTACAGTTGCCGCCGGTGCGCGTGTCGCGACTGTTTCTGAAAGAGGATTGCGGCGCTCAAAGCACCGGCCATCCGCGGCCTGGATGCGGCGGCCGGCCACCAACATGGAAATCTCGTTCATGGAAGATGCCTCAGACGGCTTGGGGTTGTGCGGGGAAATCCGCTGCGGGCAGGTGTTTGCGTACTTGCAACATGGCGGACACGGCGATGGCTGCGACCACGCACGCGGCCCAACCAAGGCCCTGATAGCCCACGCCCTGCACGAGAGCGCCGCCCAAGGCGGGACCGATGCACGAGCCCACCATCATCATGGCGGGCGTTGCCGCGGCGGCACGGCCGCTAGGATCCAGCCTAGAAAGCATGCCGAACAGGAAGGTGTGGGTGAAAATCACCATGAACACATAAAGGCTCGCCGCTATCGCATAAGGTGCAAAAGTGAGCGCGCTCGACATCGTCACTGCGAGTGCCGCCTGACCCACCGGGCCGGCAATACCGACGGCAACTGGTGACCATTTCTTCTGCAACAGCGCCGCGAGAAGGCCAGGGGTGAGATTCACCAGACCCAATGCAATCAGCACGGCGTTGACATGGTCCATGCCGAAGCCGCGCTCGACGCCGATGCGTTCCACGAAGCTGAAGACCATCGCCTGGTTCAGCGTCAGGCACATGACCACTGCGATGATGAACCAAGCGGCACCGGGAATGCGTGCTGCAGCCAGTGGAACCTGCGCATGGGCGGCGCTGGCCGTGGAACTAACGTGCGGAAAACGCAACGCCATCACGACGGCTGCGAGCCCCATCAGTGCTGCGATCGTGAAGAAGAGAATGGGTGCACCCAGGCGGGCGATAAGCTGGGGCATTCCACCCAGGAAAACGACGGCGAATACGCCAAGCACAATGTTGACGACGGCGAACAGGCGGTGCGGATTGCTGCTGCGTCCGATGCTGCCATGTGTAAAAGTCAGTGCGCACCCCACGCCCAAACCGGCCAAGGCATGCAGGGCCGCCAGTACGCCAAAGCTGGCGACTTCAACCGGCTGCTGACTGGCTGCAAGGAATGCAGCCGCCGCAACGAAGAAGCCGCTTGCTGCCGCAACCTTGCGCCTCACCCGGTTGAAGCGCGGCGCAAACCAGGCACTCGCCAGTACCACTCCCAGGAGGAATACGGTCACGGTGATGCCGGCCTGCGTCGGGCTGTAGCGGTAGTGCTGCATCAGTGCTCCGATCCACAACGGCAGCGCCACCATGTCGATCATTCCGACCACGTGGGCGAGCGTCAGAACGGCTTTGCCGCTGAAATTGTCTGGCGTGGCCTGCGTGCGGCCGTTGGGTAGTCCCATGCTGTCGTCTCCGGTTTTTGTGATCGCGGTGACGAACAATAGGGATTGCACGCTTGTTGGAAAAACAGTTTGTTGCGATGATCCGCATCGATAAGACTGATGGCTTCATTTCATGCGACTCGACCGTTTCGACCTGAACCTGCTCGTTGTTCTGGATGTGCTCCTGGAGGAGCGCAACGTTACACGCGCTAGCGAGCGTTTGCATATCGGTCAATCCGCCTGCAGTGGCGCATTGGCTCGCTTGCGTGAATACTTTGAGGATGAACTTTTGGTACCCGTCGGCCGAAAGCTGATGCTCACGCCGCTTGCCGAAAGCCTGCTCGACCCAGTACGCGACACCTTGCTGCGCGCGCGCGCGACCATTGCGCGAAAACCACAATTCGACCCGGCCACAGCGGAGCGGCGCTTCCTGGTCTGCGCTTCCGACTACGTCACGACGGTGATGCTTGCCTCCGCACTGCGCGAGGTTGCGGAACTGGCGCCTGGTGTGGTCGTGGACATCCGCAGTCACTCACCCGAAGTGTTCGAAGCGTTTGACCGGGGCACCATTGATCTGATGGTAATGCCCGAGCAGTACGTCGAACGCTTCGAACATCCCAGGCAACCATGGTTCCAGGACGAGCAGGCCTGCCTGGTTTGGTCCGCAAATCCGCTGGTCGGTGACGAGATCAGTTTCGACCAATACATGCAGATGGGCCACGTGGCCGTACGCTTTGGCGATGAGCGGAGCTTGACTTTCGAAGAGTGGTTTCTCCCGCGGTATGGAAAGCAGCGGCGCATTGAAGCCAGCGTGGACAACTTCAGCACGCTGCCACTGCTGGTTATCGGGACGCACCGCATTGCTACCCTGCATCGCCGGCTCGCCGAGCACGTAGCGCGGCACATGCCTGTCCGGCTGCTCAAGCCTCCATTCGATATGCCCGCGCTATCCGAGGTGATGTGCTGGCCGAAGTACCTTGACCACGACCCGGCACACCTGTGGTTCCGTGAAACCCTGCTCAAAGCCGCCGCCGATGCGCCGGCGGGTAGCATGGTTACGGGCTGATCGGCTTTAGCCTGACCGGCGACCCGGCACCAAGGCGCGCGTGCGGACTTCGCCTTCGGGAGCCGTCAGCGCTGGCACACCGCCAAAGCCAGGCGGTGGGCCACCGCGACCAGTAGCGCCCGGAGGCGGACCAGAGCCCGGACCCGGACGGTGCACCGGTGGGTTAGCCTGCGGGTCCACCACCACGTTGAGGTGAGCCACGTAACGCTCAACTTCCTCGCGCACAGTGCCGATGACGCTGCCGCCGGCCATGATTGCGATGCCATCGGTGCGGTTAAGCACGTTACGGGCCTTGCTGCGGCGGTATTCCGGCAACTGGGTGTAGAGGAATTCGTTCAACGCATCAGGCAGGAAAAACTGCGAGGTTAAAACCGAACGGCCCTGATGGAGTACCTTGAAATGAATATGCGTGGTACGGCCCTCGTACCAGCCTGGGTAAATCGATCGAAAGACCGCCTCGCCGCGCCGGTCGGTGGGCTGGCCCCCACGCAGAAAGCTCTTGCCTAACAGGTTTGCCGTGCCGCCATCGCCCTGGCCGGCGAAGCCGGAGTAAAGGCCTTGGGCATCGCACTGCCAGAGGTCCACGCGCGCACCTTCCAGGGCAACACCATCCTGGTCGCGCACGGAGATGCGCACTTCCAGTGGCACGCCAGGCAGGCCCTCGGTGATGTCTGTGCGCAGGGGCTGGTCGTCCAGGTAGTAGGGGCCCTCGGTCGTCTGGGCAGTCGGCAGCAGCCGCGTGGCGCGCGGAGGCGACTGAGCGGACGCGTTAGCGGCCAGCGCGCCCGCAGCCGCGAAAGCCAGCGCCCGGCGCCGCGAAGGCATCGGAGCATTTTCCATGATGGTGGCCTCAATCATCAGGTGTCGGCCTGGAAGCCAGTAGCCTTTACCAGCGGCCCCCAGCGTTCCAGGTCGGTGCGGGCCAGCTTGTCCAGATCCTGCGCAGAACCTGAAGCCGCTTCGATGCCGGCGGTGTTCAACGCGAGGACGTACTCCCTGGAGCGCAGAGCATCGCGCACGATTGGTCCTACATCAGCAAGCACCTGGGCCTTGGGTTGGCCTGCGATATAGACGCCGAACCAGTCGCGATGCTCCAGCCCTTTGACGTTCTGCTCAGAGAAAGTACGCACGTCTGGCGCGAAGCGCGAGCGGGTCGGACCTGTGCTGGCCAGCAAACGCAGTTTGCCGGCGCGCGCATTCTGGATCATGTCGCCCAGTGTCAGTACCAACGACGTGAGTTGTCCACCCATCAGATCGTTGAGGGCCGGAGCGCCGCCGCGGTAAGGAATGTGCGTCATCGGGACGCCTAGTGCCCGCCCGATCGCATCGCCGACAAAGTGCGGGGGAGAACCCGCGGCAGGCGAGCCGTATGAGGCGCGGCCAGGATTGGCCTTGGCCCAAGTGGCAAAGTCAGCCAAGGTCTTTACCTCAGCGGGAACTCCCGCACCAACGCCGAAACCAAAGTCCACCACGGCAGCGATGCTCAGTGGTGCAAAGTCCTTAAACGGATCGTAATTGAGCTTGCGATAGACGTGCGGATTGATGGTGAGCATGCCTGCGGGGTTAAGCAGCAGTGTGGTGCCGTCGGCGGGCGCTTGGCGGGCTACGTCGGCAGCAATACGCCCGCCGGCGCCGGCACGGTTGTCCACGATGACGGTTTTGGCCAGCTTGCCGTTGAGTGAATCGGCAAGGCGACGTGCCACCAGGTCTGGTGCGCCGCCAGCGGGAAATCCTACGACGATGCGTGCGGTATCCGGCAACTTTTGCGCCGAGGCGGGGGCTGCAAAAAAGCCGGCTACGCCAGCGGCTGCTCCAAATTGAAGCGCCTTGCGGCGATTGAAGTGGTTCATGTCTGTCTCCTTCAGTTCAGTTCAATGATTTTTCGGGGTGATTTGTGCAGGCATGCGCCCGGGCCGCTTTCCTCGATGAGGTAGAGCTCGGTGTTGTGGACGAACATGCGCTCATTCAAGATGCCGGGATGAACCACGATGGCCATGTGTGGCTCGATTCGCATGGTTTCGTCATCACGTATTAGCGGACGTTCAACCATGTCGTATCCCATGCCGTGGATGGAAATCCGGCGCTCCTCGGCCAGGCCGCGCTCTCGCAGCCACGCATTGTGGCGCTCGTAGACGTCAGCACACAGCGCTCCAGGTTTGAGCAATGACAGCGCATACTGCTGCGCTTGCAGCACCGAAGCGTGTGCTTCCTGCAGCTCCTGTGAAGCGCGCCCCAGAACGAAAATGCGCGACATCTCTGTGTAGTACCCGCCGGCGCCATTGTTTTCGATGAGCAGTGAGAAAACATCCCCGCGTTCGAGCGTTCGACCCTGCATTGAGCGCGGCCTGAAGCTTGCCGCCTGGCCGGGCGGTGCGGATGAACCCAGGAAGATGCCTTGCTCACTGCCCAGTTGTTGCCCGACATACTGGGCGTAGGCAGCCACTTCAAAATCCCTCAGGCCGGGGCGAATGAATTCGGCCACCCGTGACATCACCTCATCCTGCATGGCAGCGACCTGGCGCATGCAGCTGCGCTCTTCCTCACTCTTGATTGCCTTGATGCGGTCTACCAGCTCAGACGCGTCAATCACGTCTTTTCCCTGCAGCCGCTCGCGTAGTCGTTGACCAAAGCTGTGGTACATGGCTGACTGTGCTACTAGGCCGACACGGCGCGCGCCGAGCCGCCGTAACTCGTCGGCCGCCACGTCGGCATCGTAGGGACCGCTGTACCACACGGATGCATAGCTTGGAGTGGTCAGGCGCCGCGCCACGCCGGTCGCCTCCCTCTCGGATGCGCTCATCTCGCGCATGCCACTAAAGGGACCTTGTTCGATCAACGACATGCCTTCCTCAAGTGGAAAGACAATGGTGTTTGGGTAGCCGTTATTGGCGGGCTGGTTGCTGAACCATCGCACATAGCCGCCGATCCAGTCGCTTGAGTTCTGAATCACCAGTGCGTCGATGCCCTGCTCGCGCATACGCGCCCGAACGGCCTTCCAGCGGCGCTGCAGTTCGCCTGTTGATACAGCGTTGACCGCTCGCGGATGAGTCAAGGGCAATGTTGTCGGGGAGGTGCTCTGCATCATTGCCTCAATGGGGTACGAGATTAGTCATGGTGTCCAGTTGCCCGGAGATGAAAAGGCGCAGGTTGTTCAAGACAATAGGGTAGGCCTGCTCCAGATAGATGTCGCTCATGCCTCCAACTAGTGGGGTCACAATGACGTTGGGCAAGCGCCACAGGGCGTGACCGGGAGGCAGCGGCTGGCGGCAGAAAACGTCCAGAGCGGCACCCGCGATCTGCTTCTCGTTCAAGGCGTGAATCAGCGCGTCTTCGTCCAACACGCCCCCACGAGCAACATTGATCAGGAACGCACCAGGCTTCATGCTGCCCAGCACATCGGCATTCACAAGGTTTTGAGTTTGTGCGCTCAGCGGCACTACCAGCACCAGGAAGTCAGCTTGGGCGGCAGCCTCGTTCAACTGGTCGCGCCTGAACATGAGGTCGAAGCCGTCAGGCAGGCGGTCCGACGAAGATACGCCGCATACCTTCATGCCAAATGCCTTGCAGCGTACGGCCAGGGCTTCGGCGATTGCGCCCACGCCTACGACGACAATGGTTTTGCCTGACAGCAGCGGCTGAGGCCATCGCTCCCACCGTTCGTTGTATTGGTTGACCTGCATCCGGGGGAAGTCACGCGCCAGTGCCAGCATATGCAGGAACACGAGCTCGGACATTTGAGGGCCGTGCATCCCACGGGTGGAGGTCACCCTTACGTCTGGCCGCAAAGCCTTTAGTTTGAGAATGGCATCGGTACCGGTGGTCAAAGACTGGATCCATCGCAGGCGAGGGGTGCGTTGCAAAAGTTCCTCGTCAAACTGGAAGTGGTGGCCGATCAGCACTTCGGCACTGCCCGAGCGTTGCAGCGCTTGCGCACGGTCATTTGTAGCAAACAGGGGCACGTGAGGAAGGTCTACCTTCAAGCGGCGGGTGAATTGTTCGGCGTCGGTCTCGGGGGCCCCGATGAAAATGACGCGGTCGGAGTCGTGCATGGTGGTGAAGGAATCGGTCAAAAAAAAGTCTTTTGGATCAATGGGCATAGCGTGTCGCCAAGCTGGCTGCTCCGAGCGTCTTGCCTTTAAGCGCTTCCAGCACGGTAGCCTTGTCCAAACCCGGTGCAAGCGAATCTGGTTCAAGCGAAGTAGCTATCAGGGTGAAGACGTAGTGCTGTGGCGCATTGCCGCGAGGCGGGCAAGGACCCAGGTAAGCTTGTTGCCCCAAGGTGTTTCGACCGGCCACAAATTGCGGTGAGTTCACCAGACTTTCGCCTTCAGTGAACCCAGTTCGTTCTGGGCTGATGCCATAGGCCACCCAATGGTTTACGCCCAGTCCGGCACGTCCAGCCTGGTCATCCATCAAAAGAACCAGGCTGCGTGTTCCGGCAGGAACCCTCGCCCATGCAAGGGGTGGCGACACATTCTCACCACGGCAATTGGGGTTGGCAGGATTTTTGCCGGCATGGCGAAGCTCCAGCAGGCTGTTGTCGGCGCGTCCCGGTGACCACAAGCTAAAGCCGCTGTAGCCAGGATCTCCCAGGCCGCCTGCCGTTGGCGTTGACACGGACGCGCAACCGACCAGCGCCGCGCATAGCAGGATCGCCAGTGTGCGCTCTACCATGGCAGTTTCACCGCCTGGGTCTTGCGGTTCTCGGCGATGAACAGCGACGGCAGGAAGCGCGAGAGAAAGGTGAATTCGTTGTAGCAATGCTGCAGCAGAGCCGGCGCTGCCGTGTCCGGAATGATGTGAGAAAGTTCAGCGGGTGTCTTGCCGGCTGCGGGCAAATCCTGACCGAGAAAAAAGTGACTGCGAAGCACGCAGCCCCAATCCGTATCGCGGCAAAGATGCAAGAGGCGCGAGCCAAGGATGCCGCCCTGCGGATCCCACGGCGCCTCCCAGCTTTCACCACCGCGCGCGCAGATCATGCCGCTCACGTGGCCCATGGCACGAGCATCGCGCAAGGCGCTTGCGTTGAAGAACTCGCCTGGATGGCGTAGTTGGATCAGGAGCTTCTTAGACGGCAAACCGCTGAAGTGTTCCTCGACCTTGTGGATGGCGCCAATCTGTCCATCTGCGTTTCCGCCGATCCATTCGCTGGACACATGGTCTACGGGATGCCACCAGATGTACTGCTGCGTATTCGGGCGCGATCTGAACCACCATTCGAACATTTCACCCGAACAGCGGTGCATGTCTGTGCGGCAGGCTATGTGCAGCACCCCGTCGGGCAGCCGCTCCCAGCCCATTTCCATTGGCATCGGGGCCGGGTCGAGCAAGCGGTTGGCATCAGTTAGGTTCATTGTCCTTTTCCTTGGTATGGAGTTCGGTGAAGCCTGGGGGGATCGGCTGCACAACAGCAGCTGTGACAGCCGCGCCCGACGCCAGCAGCGCCATAGCGACCTGCAGCATGATGTAAAAGCCGGTCGCGGTCGCAAAGCCGGAAAGCGCTACGCCGATGACTGCTACGGCCGTCAGCAACAGTAGCGGCAGCATGGCCTGAGCCCTGCGCGCAAGAACCTCTGCGTCCCGGCAGGCAATGACCTCGTCCATCAAGGTAGCCGTGATGAGGGAAGGCAGCAGGACTGTGCGCGGCTTCATTGGAGGGAGTTTTCGGGCTTCGGGGACGTGACGGTGCGCCACCTTAGCCTTCGGGCTGTTCTTGTAAAAACAGTTTGTTCTGATGACTGGCATCGGGGCTTTCGATACCCGTGCCCCCGGGCGTTTATGCCCTCAGAACGCGACCTGATCGGCGCCTTTCAAAGCCAGCATCTGGCGGGCCTCGGTGGGTGTCGCGATCTCGTAGCCCAGCTCTTCCAGCAAATGTCGGATTTTTTTGACCTGCTGGGCGTTGCTCTGAGCCATTTGCCCGCGACCGAGGTAGAGACTGTCCTCCAGACCTACCCGCACATTTGCGCCCATGAGGGCCGCATATGTGAGCAGTGACATCTGGTGCCGCCCCGCTCCGAGCACGGACCAGTGGTAGTCATCACCAAACAACCGGTTTGCGGTCTGCCGCATGAACGCGACGTTGTCTGGATCTGGCCCAATGCCGCCCAGGATGCCAAAGATGGTCTGAATAAAGAACGGTGGCTTGACCAGCCCCGCGTCCACGAAATGAGCCAGGTTGTAAAGATGACCGACGTCGTAGCACTCGAATTCAAACCGCGTGCCGCATCCTTCACCCAGGTCCTTGAGGATGTGTCGGATGTCGCGGAACGTGTTGCGAAAGATGATGTCTTCCGTGCCTTCCACGTAGGCTTGTTCCCAGTCGTACTTCCATTCCTTGATCTTGGTTGCAGCCGGGTGAATCGAAAAGTTCATTGACCCCATGTTGAGCGAAGCCATTTCGGGCTTGAAGCGCAGGGGAGGCGCCAGTCGTTCTGCCAGGGTCATCTTGGTCGAACCGCCGCTGGTGATGTTGATCACCGCATCGGTATCCCGGCGTATTTGCGGCAGAAACTGCTCGAAGATTTCGGGGTCGGCGCTGGGCCGCCCATCGGTTGGGTCGCGGGCGTGCAGGTGCAGGATCGCCGCACCGGCCTGGGCCGCCTCAATCGCCTGGGTGGCGATGTCAGCCGGCGTCAACGGCAGGTACTGCGACATCGACGGCGTATGGATGGCGCCTGTGATTGCGCAGGTGATGATGACCTTCCCGGGTTTGCGTGCCATTGGAGTTTCTTTCGTTAGCGGCCTTCGGCCACGTTCATAGCTTTCAGGTGCGCTAGCACCCGGGCGCGCAATTGCGCCTGTTGTTCGGTCGTCCAGGTGCGGAATCCCTCCCCGCTTTTCATTCCGAGACGGCCTTGGCCAATCAGCTTCCCAAGGTAATCCGATGGCCCTGGCGTGCGGTCGATCGAGGGCAGTACCGTCTTGTGAATCGCCAAGGTGAGATCCACGCCCACCAGGTCCGCGTTCTCCAACGGACCCAGCACGGGCAGGCGGCGCCCAAAGCTGGCCTTGACCACGGTATCCACCGTTTCGGCGTCACACACACCATCCGCGACCAGCGCGATGGCTTCCCGCCAAAGTGCGTGCTGGAGGCGATTACCTATGAAGCCAGGAACGTCCTTTTCAACCATGGCGGGCGTCTTGCCTGCCGCGGTAAGCAAATGCGCCATGTCACGAGCCCGGATCGAATCGGTGTCGCGAGTCTTGATCACTTCGACCAGCGGCACCAGATAGGGAGGGTTCCACCAGTGGGTGCCCATGGCCCGCTCGCCTGTGGCAAGGTCCTGCATGATCTGTGTAATGGGAATGACCGACGTATTGCTGGCCAACAGCGCGTGGCGCGGAGCCATCAATTCGAGCTGCAGGAAAAGCTTGCGCTTGAATTCAAGATCTTCAGGACCGGCTTCGAAGATGACATCCGCGCCGGTGGCGCATTGGCCCAGGTCCTCTACGGGAAAAACCCGGTCTGCGGCGCATGGGTCTTGCCCCAGGTCACGCAAATTCTGAGCGACCCGCTCACGCAAGCTCGCAAGCGCCGGCGTGTAGGGGTCATACACTCTGATGGTGTAGCCTGCAACGGCAAACACCTGGGCGATGCCGTGGCCCATGAGCCCGGCACCCACCACGCTGATCTTCAAGGAAGCTCCCATTACCTATCCCGCGGTGTAGCCGCCGTCGGCGTAGACCGTGTGGCCCGTATGGAAATCCGACGCCCGCGAGCACAGGAACAGCAGCGGCCCCGCCAGGTCTTCGGGTTCACCGAGCCGGCCCAGGGGGACTCTGGCCAGGAAGCCCTCGCGCACGGTACGCGCCTTTTCTGTGTCCTCGAACATCCAGGCCGTGAGCGGCGAGCGAAAGACGGTTGGCGCAATGGCGTTGACCGTAATCCTGTGCTTGCCCCATTCGCAGCCCAACGCGCGTGTGAGCCCGTCGGTTGCAGCCTTTGATGCGCAGTACGCCGAATAACCTGCCGGATGCCCAAGTTTTCCTCGGGCCGACGAAACGAGCACGACCTTTCCGCCGAGGCCGCGCGGTATGGCACGAGCGCCGAAGGCCTTGCAAAGAAGCCAGGTGCTAGTGACGTTGCCGTCCATTACCGCCTCGAAGCGTTCCAGAGCCATGTCGGTGATAGGGCATGGGTCATTCAGTCCTGAGCCGACCACAAGGATGTCGAGACCGCCGAACTCCTGAAGCCCGAGATCCATGATTGCAGCGCAATCGTCTTCCGTCGAAGGGCGGCGCGCGATCGTCCTGACTTCCGCGCCGAGTTCCTTGCAGGCGTTGCTGCAGTCCGCCAGCGCGTCAGCCTTGCCGGCCGCAAGTACAAGTTTGGCACCAGCCCCGGCCAACACCTGCGCGGCAAGCGAGCCGAATGCGCCAGAAGCGCCAGTGATGACAGCTACTTTCCCGCGCACGTCGAACAGGGACTGCGGGTTGCTCCACCAGCCGCTCATGGCTTGCCCTCCGGATATGGCATTACAACGAGCATGGAGGCGACGGCGTTGCCGTCATTGCGTACTTCACGCACCTGGTTGGGCGGGATGTAGCAGCTGTCCAGCGGGTTCAAAACCGCTTCCTGCCCATCAGCCTTGACGGTGATCTGACCGGCAAGCACCACATAGACCTTCTCCAGCGGTGAACCCTCAGCCACTGTGTAGCCACCGGGGAGAAAGTGCGACAGGCCTGTCCAGAAATTGCTGGGGCCGTCCTTCGCAAAACCCTGCAGTCGCAAGGCGTGTACGTCGTGGTGGTTGATTGCGTTGTAGGGCTGGGCTTCGTTGAAGCGCGTGACCTTCATTGACCGGTCTCGATACGGTATTGCCCGCTGCGGTCGACGATGGCCACCAATCGGATGATGCAGCCGTCCCCTTCCTTCCAGCGCCACGGGAAGGCTGCGAAGGTGACACGCATGCCCGTGACCTTGTCGATGTCGCCACCGATGTTTTCGATGCCGCAGATGCCGGCGGACAGGATGGCCTGGTGGCATGGCTCCCATTCCGGAAAGTCCTCGATCACTTTGCGGCCGGTCTCGCGCTCGTATTGCATGTTCAGATGCGGCAGCAAGCCATTGGGCCAGCCGGGACCGTGCGGGCCGATCGCGGTGCCCAAGGGATGGTCCAGCGCCTGGGTGTCGGTGCCGATCATCTTGACCTTCTTCCGGGCGAACCATTCGCCGGCTTCCTTGTAGAAGCCAGGCGAGTAGCCGTAGTACTCCTGGTTATCGCCATAGTGCTTGTGCCAGCCGGTGTTGACGATGACGATGTCGCCCTCCCGGATCTGCGGGCTCGCCTTTTCCAGGTCGTCAGCCGTGATCACTTCCCAGCGCTTCTTGGGGATGGACACCACCACGCCGGTGCCGAAAAAGTACGGCAGCGGGACTTCGTCCATGAAAGGCGTGCCGGC